>JAZRBK010000150.1:0-8521 GCA_045635025.1 Candidatus Scatosoma sp. | reverse complement strand
AGATTATAGAAACGGTTACCGAGGAGGAAATCAAGGAAAAAACCGCTCTAATTCGCGCTGAGTTTGAAATGCCCGACCCTAAGCAAGACCCGCTAACAATGAAGCTTACCGATAAGGATTTGTATACGGCGGCAAGGAGTGCGGTTGCGCTCGATAAGCTTGTGGAAAAGTATTCGCTTAGTGGTATGGCGTACTATTACGAGGGGGTAAACGACGAGTCGGCACACCGTAAGACGATTTCTTCGCTTATCGTGGGGAACTCGATTCTCAACGCGCAAGGTACGCCTATGTGTGGCGAGTTTGATATTAAAACTTGCGTGGCGATGTACATTATGGATAAACTGAACATTGGCGGAAGCTTTGCGGAGTTCCACCCCTTCGATTTTTCGGGGAATTATATCCTCGTTGGCCACGACGGGCCGCATCATTTGCGCGTAGCCGAGGGGAAACCGATTTTGCGTAGCCTTAAAAAATACCACGGGAAACCAGGGGGCGGGGCTTCGGTGGAGTTTAAGTTGAAGGAAGGTCCGATAACCCTGCTTGGGATTACGCAAAAGGGGGACGGTTCGTTCAAGTTCGTCGTGGGCGAGGGGCGTTCGGAAAAGGGCGCGATTCCACCTACGGGAAATACAAACACGAGAGGATTTTTCTATCCCTCCGCGCCTGAGTTCTTAAAGGCTTGGGTAAGTGAATGTCCTACCCACCATTTGGCGTTGGGTATAGGGCATAAGGCAAAGACAATTCGGAAAATTGCGGAGATTTTGGGGATTGAATGTGTGATTGTCAACGAAAAGCTTGCTCTGCAAGCGGTTTGGCAGGGGAAATAAGCACGGAAAAGGCTAAGAAATAAAAAAGGAGAAAATATGTTCAAGGGTGTAACGTTAGAGGTGAGCTTAAAACCGTTCAAGCAAACGGACGAGGCGTATATTCGTTCCACGTGTAGAGGGATTTTCGAGGATTGGCGAGCTCTTATTAAAGGGCGGGAAGAGATTTCTATTATGTTTTGGACGGGAGACGGGAGTGAAATCCTCGATTACGACGGGGATTTGAATAAGCCGTTCGAGTGGGCGTATTTTATTGGTACGGCGAACTTGCCGTTGCGAAAGGCGGACGAGCCTGCGGATATGAGTTTGCACCACCGCACCCGCTATTATATGGAAAATCCGCCCGTAATGACGTATGGTATTTTGAAAACGATTATCCGCACGTTTAAGGAAGAGGGGAAAAAGATGTTCCCCAATGCCGTAATCCGCGTGGGGGAAACGTTTGATATTGGTCCGGAGTTCGCGATTTCTCATTTCAAATACGAGCGACATAAAGAGATAATTAGAAGAACAAATAATGGAATCGGGCTCGGGTTTATAGAATCGACAGCGGTTTTGAATGCGGATAGCCGTCCTTATGCGGCGTATCCTAACGGTATTCCACAAGGCACGCCGTTTGCTACCTTTTTAGGGGCGCAAACGAAAGCGTTCTTTGAGGATATGGGATTTGATTATCTTTGGCTTTCTAACGGTTTGGGGTTTAGCGCAGACCCGTGGGATTTAACAGGTAAGATTTACGACGGGGAGAAGTTCTATCCCGAGAAGCTGTCGGATACGTCGAAAAAGGTATTTAATTTTTGGCGACTTTTCCGCGAGGCTTGTCCAAATATCCGTGTAGAAACGCGTGGAACGAATAACTCTGTGGGGATTGATTACGCGACGGACGGAGTTGCGCTCTACGATATATATAATGGTGGGTTTAATATTTTACCTCCCCCTAATTCTCCTTGGGCGGCTATAAACAGCGATTACGGGTTAGAGCTTATGGGGCACATGACTAGGAACTGTAATTTGCCTGAAAACGATTGGTTGTTCCGCTTTTACGTGCACGACCCGTGGTGGATGTTTTCGCCTTGGTATGACGCTTATCAGGGTTTCCCGACGGATATTTATTTGCCTATGGCCATTTCCCGCGTGCAGGAGGACGGTAGCGTGCAATCGGCTACTAGATTGAACTTACTTTCCATTGATAACTCCAACGGAGATATGCCCTCCGCTTGCGTGAATGAGCCCGTTCCACATCTATTAAAAGCGGAAAAGGATGCGCCCGACGAACTGTCTTTCCTTGTATGGGTATATCCTATGCACGAATATACTACGGCTTCGTCTAAGGAGTGGCTTTTTGAAATGTACCACGGGGATACGTTTATTAAAAACGCTATCAATCAAGGCTTCCCGCTCAACTGCGTCGTTTCTACCGACATTTTCCAAAAATTGGATAATAAACGTTTCCAAGGTAGGATTTTGTTTACTCCGTTTATCGACAACGCGGCTGTGCGTGAGAAGTTGCAAGCGTTTGCTTCCGCAGGCGGTAAGGTGATTTTGTACGGCTCGGCGGAGAAATATCCTCAGTATAAAATCGAGGGTGAAAACGTGCGTTTCGTCGATATGACCCAAGACCCTAGCCTTTTGATGGAAAGTTTGCGTACGTTGGGCTATGATGTTCGCTTTGATGTCAAAGAAGAAGGGGGAAAGCTCCCCGTATGGAGCGTGGCACGTTCGGATAATGGTAGCTTTTTCTCCGTATACAATCCCGATACGACGACGGATATGCGAATGAAGTTTCACTTGGGCGCACCCCTACTTTTGAACGGGGAAACGGAGATACGCGACGGGTATTCCGTGCACCGCTTTATTCGTGCGGAACATCGTGAATGTCGGCTGTTCGTTCAGCAGGGAGACGGAGTTATTTCCGCACACGAGATAAGTGCTGGCGGCGAAAAATATCGTAGACGTATCCGTTTGGAAGGGCTCAAAGACGCAACGGTGTACTATTTCCCCGAAGCGTATTGTAAGGAGTTTAAGTCAATATCGTTAAATTATCCCATTTGGGCTTCTCCTGAATACGATGAGGATTGGGAACTTATCCACGACGACGTGTTCGGTACGGGCTTTAAGGGCGTGAACAAAAACGGAACTATTATTTTCTTGATGCCACGCAAAAAGTTTGTGTAAGCTTATGTAAATGTGGTTTGTGTAAGTATAATTTGCGTAATGTAAATAGAAAAACGAGGGAGTAAAACTCTCTCGTTTTTTATAGAAACGTATTTTCTTTGTTTGATTTCTTTTTGTATAGCGATGTTTTTTAGGGTTAGCCAAGTCAATATAATCCGAAACTAGATTTTGAATGATAAAATCGCACGACTACTGCGTTAAAAGCCTTGAAAATACGTATAGTATTCCCTGCGGCTTTCGCCTTGTATACCTTTCGATTTTATCTACTCAAAATTGCTTCACACCCAAAACGAGAGCTTTTATGATGATTTTGGGCGAGGAGGAAGCAATCATACCTGCCGTATTATAATGACGACGAGCCTAAAAGTGCTTAAAATAGCCGTTTTGGGCTGATTCGAATTACAATGATTTGGCTAGCCGAGTAAAGGGGGCACGACGAGGGTCGCGATAACGATTGCGCCGAGCGCGATTCTATACCAACCGAAGAGCTTGAAATCGTGCTTTTTCACAAAGCTCATTAAAAACTTAATCGCGACAAGCGAAACGGCAAAGGCTACCGCCGCCCCTGCGAGCAAATATCCAATTTCTGCACCTGTAAATCCACCGCTATCAAGTAAAAACTTCAAAAGTTTAATACCGCTCGCACCGACCATAACGGGGATAGCGAGGAAGAAGGTGAACTCCGCTCCGGCGGGGCGTGCTACGCCAATGAGGAGCGCGCCTAAAATCGTTGCGCCGCTTCTCGACGTGCCAGGGATTAAGGAAAGGATTTGGAATGCGCCGATGATAAGCGCGTGTTTATAGGTAATTTCTTTCGTCGATTGAATGGGAAACGTTTTGCCTTTATGCAGGTTTTCCACGACGATAAAGGCTACGCCGTACAAAATCAAAGTCAGGGAAATGACGAGGGGCGTATGTAAATGCGCCTCTAAAAAATCGTCGAAAAGTATCCCGATAACGGCGGCAGGTACGCAAGCAACGAGTACTTTCCCCCAAAGCGCGAGTATGGATTTATCCGTCGTAAGTTTTCTTTTTGCGGGAAGTTCCTTTATGCCGTCCGTGCTTGCGGAAACGTCCGCTTGCTCTATATGTGTTTGTTTAGGCTCTGCCCGTTCCAAACGCCAAGGGAAGAGTTTTTTCCAAAAGAGCACGACGACGGCGAGTATCGCGCCGAGCTGTACCACCACCATAAACATCTCTTTGAAGCTTTCGCTCAGCTTTAACGGCAGCACCGCGTCTACGAGAAGTAAGTGCCCCGTAGAAGAAACGGGTAACCATTCGGTAATGCCCTCGATAATTCCTAAAAAAATAACTTTTAACAGTTCGATGAAATCCATAACCACGTAATCCTCGGCATTTGTATTTTTTATAATTTTATAAGACCTTTGCCTATTTTATGTACATTGTTCGTTCATTATAGCATAAAAAGGGGAAAAAGTCCAATATTTTATAGAAAAATGTGAAAAAATAAGCAAAAATGCGAATTTTTTTCATAAAGAACGTTTGCAATCGCGAAAAAAATATGTTATAATAATCTTGTAGCGGATAGAAACGCGAGGTTATGTGGTAAGGGGTTCTATTGTTTTCACGGTCTTTTCGGAACGGTTCTATTTGAAACAAATACATAATCGGAGGGGACCGAAGATGAGTCAGGGTACAGTGAAGTGGTTTAACGCTGAAAAGGGATACGGCTTTATCGCTGGCGACGAGGGTGGAGACGACGTGTTCGTACATTTTTCCGCTATCGTAGCCGAAGGGTACAGACGTTTGAAAGAGGGTCAAAAGGTTACGTACGAAACCGAACAAGACCCGAAAAATCCTGCGAAACTTCGCGCTATTAACGTAGTCGCGCAAGATTGAGCTGAAAAGTATGCCGAAAAGAACATCCACTATTCAAATGGAATAGTGGGGTTTCTTTTTTTTAAGGAAAAACCCTTAGAGAGCCTTAGAGAGTTTGACAAACGCGCGGAAATATCGTATAATAATTTTAACGCGGGAAGTAAGCGGATACGATAGGGAAACGCACGCGATAAACAAGATTTAGAAAGAATACGTAAGGTAAGGAGAGTACGGTTATGGAAAAAACAGAAGCTATACAATGTTTCGAGGAGATTTTTAAGGCGAAAGCGGAAGATTTGTTCACGGCGGCGGGCAGAATTAACGTCATCGGCGAGCACGTCGATTATTGCGGCGGACAGGTATTCCCTGCGGCACTCAATTTGCGTTGCAACGTGTACGGGAAAAAGACGGGAGGCAACGTAATCCGTCTTGCCTTTCGCGGTATCGAGGGGATTGTGGAGCTGGATATTTCCCGTTTGAACGATTACCGCGGTTTGAAAATCGGCAACTATCAGGCGGGTGTTGCATATTTCTTGCAAGAAAAAGGCGTTCAGCTCGTCGGGTGCGATTTGTATTACGACTGCACCGTGCCGTTCGGGAGCGGGCTCTCGTCGTCTGCGGCGATTGAAGTGGCTACGGCGGTCGCGCTCAGCGAATACGCGGGTGTGGAATACGACAAGGTGGAAATCGCACTTCTCTCCCAAAAAGCGGAGAATGAGTATGCGGGCGTAAATTGCGGTATTATGGACCAATTCGCTTCGGCAATGGGGAAAAAGGACCACGCGGTACTGCTCGATTGTTCGACGCTTGCCTACGAATACGTGCCTTTGAAACTTGGGGATTACTGTCTCGTTGTGGCAAACTGCAACAAGCCGCATAACTTAAAAGAAAGCAAATATAACGTTCGCCGCCAAGAGGTGGAAACGGCGCTCAAAGCGGTGCAAACGGTGAAAAACGTAGACTGCCTTGCTAAGCTTACCCCTAAGGATTTCGCGGAAGTGAAATATCTCCTTTCGGGCGTAGTGGCAAAACGCGCGGAACACGTCGTTATGGAATGCGACCGCGTTCGCAGAGCCGTAGACGCGCTCAAAGCGGGGGATTTGGATTTACTTGGACGGCTGTTAAACGAAAGCCACGACAGTTTGCGCGATTTGTACGAGGTAACGGGTAAGGAACTCGATACGCTCGCCGCGCTCGCGAGAAAGGAAACGGACTGCCTCGGCGCGCGTATGATTGGCGCGGGCTTTGGCGGTTGCACGATTTCTATCGTCCGTAAATCGGCGGTCGAGGGCTTTATCCGCCGTGTGGGGAGCGCGTACGCCGAAGTTATCGGTTATAAGGCGAGCTTCTATGAAACGTCTATCGAGGACGGTATTACCGTAAGTAAATTGTAATCGTCTGCTTGTGTAAAGACGGACGAAACAACGGGGCTCGGCACAGCGTTTTCGGCAGGGCTTAACGTTGGGTTTTGGGAAGATAATAGCGCCCAAAGTTTTATACGCGTTTATATAGGCAGGAAAAAATATATATAGAAAAAAATACAGGGAAAAATATAGGAAAAAATATACGCCTGCCACGGGTGCTTTTAAGCGGGAGAAATAAAAAATGCCGATTGCATTCATAGCAATCGGCAAAACCGTATTCAATCTTATATTCAACGCGTACCTGCTCCCTTGTCAGAGCTGATTTTGCAGGGCAAGAGCAAGGGTGATAAGACGGGATTTTTCGTTGTCTTTGGGCATGATTGCCACGTGGGACAAGAGCGCGGATAAAATAGCGGAAAGTTTTTGCGCGGGTAAGTTGGCTTCGAGTAAATCATTCCCGTTTACACGCAATTCTTTGAGGGAAAAGGGTACGTTTTCCGCGTGCATTTTCTCTAAAAGCGCACGCCATCTGACACAGGTGGGCGCGGGGCGTAAATCATCTTTACAAGCGGAAAAGTCCGCTTGTTTCAAAAGCAGTAAGTCTTGTAAAATATCGCGGTGCTCCACGAAGAAACGGCGCAGTTTGTTTTCGCCCGTTCTTCCGTCCATATCGTACATATGCCATTGCACGAGCGACACGGTATAATCGGTTAGTTTTTTCGGCGCTTTGAGCCGTTGTAAAATATCTTTTGCAAGAAATGCTCCCTCAACGGGGTGCTCGTAGGTGTTTCCGTCTCGGAGAGCACAAAGCGGTTTACCTACGTCGTGTAAAAGCGCGGCAAGCCGTACTTCCTTTTGCGCGTAAAGAACGGCGCGGAGAGAGTGTTCTAAAACGTCGTGGTCGTGGAAATCGGCGCGCTGCGCCATATCCCTGCCTTTGGTTAGTTCGGGCAAAATGCAGTCCAAAACCCGCGTTTTGGAAAGTAACTGCAAGCCTTGATAGTGCCCGCCTTGTATGCCGAATCGTTCGTCGGCGCGGAGAATGGAAAGAAGCTCCGCAAAAATCCGTTCGGGGGAAATATCTTCAATTAACGCGGCGTTCTTCGTCGCGCCGAGCAGACAGTCGGTATCGGGGGAAAAGCCGAGT
This sequence comes from Candidatus Scatosoma sp., assembly GCA_045635025.1. Taxonomy (GTDB): domain Bacteria; phylum Bacillota; class Clostridia; order Christensenellales; family Borkfalkiaceae; genus Scatosoma. The sequence continues at coordinate 1,172 of JAZRBK010000150.1, read as the reverse complement.
TCCGCAGATTGACGCGCTAAGCGCATTAAGCGCAAGCCGTCCTCGGAAAACACCTTTTCGGCAGGGGCGACGGTCGTGAAACGTTTTTCTTTAATAGCGGCAATCCCGTCGAGCGGGTCTATAAACTCGCCCGCCTTGATATCGAAATAGACGGCGTTGGCGGTGAAATCGCGGCGTTTGGCATCGAGATTTATGTCGCTAGTGAAATAGATTTGCGTAGGAGTATGTTCTCCGCGTACGTATTTGTCCGAGCGGAAACAGGAATATTCAAGGTCCGCGCCCGTCTGTCTATCTTTCAGTTTGACCGTGCCCGTGTGCTTATAAACCGATTGAACGGCAAACCCGCTTTCTTGGGCAATCGCAACGAACTGCTCTGTGTCGAGCGGAGCGCAAATGTCCAAATCGTGTACCCCGCTTTTCGGGGAAAGTTCAGCCAAAAAATCGCGCACGCTGCCGCCCACTACGTAAAGGGGAGTGGGACAATTTTCGGCAAGTCGGATAAGATTTTCAGGTAAAAGAGCGTGCACTTTGACAAAACCTCGTATAACTTTTGGTCGCGTTTGGGGTAATTTTTAGATTATTTACGTTTTTTTGATAATAATAGTATACCAAAATCAAAAATAAATTGCAATTCTTCGCGAAGTGTTATATAATATATTTACGAAGAATATATAAAGTTTTTTGTTAAGCGGAAGTTTTTTCGTTAGACGGACAATGGCGGAGCACGAAAGATGAAAACGTATCACATCATTTCCAATCCCATAGCGGGAAAAAAGAGAGGATTGAGAAATCTGAAAATTACGCAGGACACGTTCACCGCGCACGGCGCAACGTTTTGTACACATACCTCGCAGGGCGAAAAGGATGCTTCCCGTATCGCAAGAGCGTTGACCGAGAACGGAGAAACGGAGATTATCGCGCTCGGCGGGGACGGAACGCTCCACGAGGTACTCAACGGCTTGAAAGACCCGACGGCTTGTAATTTAGGGTTAATCCCCTCGGGTACGGGGAACGATTTTGCGGAAAAGGCGGGGTTGCCGTTGGATGCGGAAAAGGCGGCTAAAATCATTTTGGACGGCGAAGCAAAACCTACCGATTATTTAGAAGTGGACGGCGTGCGTTGTATGAACGTGTGCGGTTTGGGAATGGACGTAGACGTTTTAGAGCGTTGT
>JAZRBK010000149.1:0-2672 GCA_045635025.1 Candidatus Scatosoma sp. | reverse complement strand
AAGCAATCATTTGGAGGACATTATGAAAAATTATTTACAAATATACGGCGACGTCGCAAATCAATTCGATTTGATTGGCACGGTTACCGATATTCAACCCTACGGCGAAGGACATATTAACGTAACCTTTTTGGTTACTACCACGCAAAAAAGATACATATTACAAAAAATGAATACCAAAGTGTTCCCCGACCCCGTTGGGCTTATGGGCAATATCTGCGGCGTTACCGAGTATTTGCGCTCCCGCGGCGTAGAAACTTTGCACGTCGTACCCACGAAAAACGGCGAACGCTTTTTATTCAGCGAGGATTGCTACCGCGTATACGATTTCATCGAAGATACCGTTACCTATCAAACGGTTAGCGACGAGAATATCTTCCGTAACTCGGGTAAAGCGTTCGGCGAGTTCCAAAATCAGCTTGCGGGGTTTGACGCTTCCGTTTTAACCGAGCCTATCAAGCAGTTCCACGATACCCCCAAACGCTTCCGCGATTTCAAAGCCGCATTGGAAAAGGACGCTTTCGGCAGAGCAAAAGATTGCCAAGCGGAAATCGATTTTATCCTTTCCCACGAAAGTACCTACGGCGTGGTAATGGACGGACTGAAAAACGGTTCTATCCCCTTGCGCGTTACGCACAACGACACCAAGCTTAATAATATTTTGATGGATAAAACGACGGGAAACGCGCGAGCGATTATCGACCTTGACACGATTATGCCTGGGTCTATGCTGTTCGATTTCGGGGATTCTATCCGTTTCGGAGCTTCCACTGCCGCGGAGGACGAGAAAGATTTGTCCAAGGTGCATTTCGATATTTCCCTCTTCAAAGCTTATGCCGAGGGGTATTACGGCGCAGTCAAAGAAAGCATTACCGAACGCGAAAAAGAACTCCTCCCCTACGGCGCGTATTTGATGACCGTAGAATGCGGTATGCGCTTCTTAACCGATTATTTGAGCGGGGATACCTACTTTGCCACTAAGTACGAGGGACATAACCTTGTACGTTGCCGCACGCAACTCCGCTTAGCAGAAGAAATGGAAAACAGCTTCGAGGAAATGAAGAAAATCGTCTACGCAATCTAATTAAATGTATCTTTCCGTTTAGAGCGGACGATTTAACTAAATTAAACTACATACAAAAACAAGAGCGCGGGCATTGAATACCTGCGTTCTTGTTTTTTTGTATACGTTGTTTTTTTATTTACGTTGCTTTTATACGTTGCTTTTATAGGTTGATGAATAGGAAACATTTCTTCAAACGGCAAGGTTCGTGGCATTTTCCGCTTCGTTTGCATACGATAATAGTATGGCTATATAACTAACTAATAGTATACTATATTATGGAGGAAGATTTATCGTGTTATTGACGCAAAACCACCAAGATAAAGGCGATGCTCCCGTCGTTATCAATATACATAACGAAACACTCTGCAACAATAACTTCCGCACAACCCTTTGGACGGGGAAATATTTACAATTAACGGTAATGTCTATACCCATCGGAGGAGAAATCGGGTTGGAGATACACGAACACCTCGACCAATTTATTCGCGTGGAAAGCGGTTGCGGAAAGGTATTTATGGGTAAAAACAAAAAAGACGTACGCTTTTTCGGAACTATCAATCCCGACTATGCCATCATCATTCCCGCGGGCACGTGGCATAACCTCTTCAACACAGGAAATCAAGCGTTAAAAGTATATTCTATCTACGCGCCCACCCAACACCCGTTTGGAACAATCCATAAAACAAAATTAGACGCCGACCTTTCGGAAGATTAAAAATTGCTCCGCGCATATTTGCGCGGAGCTTCCGTTTTTAGTTTTTAATAGTTTCTTAACAAAACGATAGAACAATTATCTTTCGTTGATATATTTGGTCAATTCAACGGGAGGAACGATTTTGCCGTCCTTGTAAACGCGCATATTGCCCGAAGCGATTTCGTCGATGAGAATAACTTCGCCATTGTGATAACCGAACTCGAACTTAATATCCCAAAGGTCAAGACCGATAGATTTCAAATCGTCCGCAACCACTTTCGTAATCTTCAAAGTTTGTTCTTTCATCGAAGCAAACATTTCTTGGCTCATAACGCCGAGCGCCGCAAGTCCTTCCGCCGTAACGAGAGGGTCGCCCTTTTCGTCGTTCTTGAACGTACATTCTACGTAGCCGCCTGCAAGGGGCGTACCGTCTTTGATATATTCTCCGTATCTGCGGATAAAGCTACCCGTAGCTACCAAACGGCAGATAACTTCAAGCCCGTGTCCGAAAACCGTTCCGGGGAGCACTTCCATCGTAGCCTCGTCAAGATTAGCGGAAACGTAATGCGTTTTAATGCCCGCTTTCTTCAAAAGCTCGAAATAATAAACGGAAGATTTCAGGTTTGCTTTGCCGATACCCTCAATCGTCAAGCCTACGGTGTTTTCACCCGGGTCGAACACGCCGTCTTTACCCGTGCAATCGTCTTTAAATTTAAGCATAACGTTGCCGTTATCAAGTGCGTATACGTCTTTAGTTTTACCTGCGTACAATTTTTTCATAAGAATACCTTCTTTAAAATTATTTACTAAGTTATTATAACAGTTTCTTTTATTCTTTGCAATAATTTGAAAAGCCCTCAAGAAAAAAATTTCTGTTTTTTTAAAATTTTTTTTATTCTTTTGGTTGCTTTT
>JAZRBK010000148.1:0-8317 GCA_045635025.1 Candidatus Scatosoma sp. | reverse complement strand
AAATGCAAATCGTTTTCGACGAGCGGGCGTTCCTTGCCGTTGACGAGCGCGCGATATCCCTTTGCCGCTACGAAATTCAAGAAAAGGTTTTCGCCCTGCTCCGCGCCAGAAACGGTTACGCGGATACTTTTTTGTCCAACCTCGACGTTCGTAGCCGCACGCGACCAAAGATAAGCAGAAAGTTCTCGCACGCATTCCACCGTCGTTTCCGAAGAGGATATAAACCCGAACTCCTTTTGTGCCTGCGATAACGTCATTCCCCGTAAATACGCATAGAGCGCCTGTTGATTGGCTCTGCGGTAACCATAGTCGAGCTCGTTGGGACACTCGAAGCGGAACGCTCCGCCTTGCACGCGATACGCCGCAGGAAATACGAGCGTATTTTCATACACGTAATATACCCCGTCGGTCAAAGGGAGCGCTTCCCCGCCGTCCGTTTCCGTAAAAACGGGTTTCATATATTTTCTAAGCTCGCTATCCCTATCGAGCTCAGCCTTTCCCTCTTCCGTAACGAAAAAGTATTTATAACCCAAAAACGCGTCCCCAAACTCTACGTTAAGCGCACTTTGGCGATAATCGTGGGCGCTTTTCAAATTATTCGTGCCGTTACCGTTATACCCGAACAGATTATATACGGTAAAATTATCCTCTTCAATCACGGAAGAGAAGACGCTAAACGCATTCCCGCCCGCCGAAAAAGGCACGTTGGACGTGAGCGAATCGTTATAATCCTTGATACGGAAATATGCCCCCTCTTCCCGCTCGGTTAACACCGAGGTAAGCGTTTGGTAAGAGCCCACCTTTTCGTGCCCCGTCGAAAGGTTTCCCACGACGAGCTGATTATTGTAAAAGAGTACCTGCACGCCCACCACCGCAAGCAACACGAACGATAATAGCCTTGTCCCAACTTTTTTGCGGGACACGAACGTACAACCCACGCCCGTAACAAGTAACACAACCCCGAAATACAGCGCGATAACTTCCAACCCGCCGAGCGAGTGCGCAAACCGTCCCGAAAAGGTTTTAAGAGAAGCGCGGAGCTCTTTATCTTTCACAAAATCCGTCCAGATTTTTTTATAATTTCCGTTGATGGACAAGCCGATAAAAAACGCTACGGCTACTACGCCGAGAACGAGCAAGATTACTGCGTATTTTTTCGGATTTTTTTCACGTGATTTCGCCTTTGCTTTTTTGTTATCTTCCCCTTTCAACGCATACCTACCCCCCTCTTTTGCGGGAATCCGTGAAGAAAGGGCTCTGTCCCCGAGCAAGTAAATCGGCGAAGAATCGTACGCTCGATTTTTCCCAAAGCAAACGCCGTCCATTGCCAAACACGCTCCGCCGAGCAAATACAGCGCATTCAAAAAACCGAATCGGAGCGCGTACGACATATACGAACCCATATTCAAAAGCAACATCGCCTCGTCCACGACAGTCGGCAGGAAGAGGAGCGCGCCCGCTATGAGCATAAACTTTTTGAATGGCGTTTTTACTCCTCCGCGCAAAAACCAAACGAGCGTAAGGGTAAAAAAGACGGAATCGGAAAGGATATACGACCATTTCCGAAAGAGGGAATCCCCCCAACTATCCAAGAAATCCTGTTTGGAAAACTCGCCGAGTTTGCCGCTCGGCAAACGGGAAAATCCCACCCAAAAGTTATCGAAAAGGCCGCCGCCCCTACCGCTTGTAACGTATGCGGCTAACGCGGGCAAAAGCACGGGCAGAGCAAGCAAAATCGCTGTGAAAAACGCAACGCAGAGCCTTGTGAGAAAGCGGTTGCGGTTATCTTTTTCTATACACAAAGCCCCGTAAAATACGAGCGTGGGAAATACGGTAAACATAGAAAAACAGGCGATTGAAAAGCAGGTGTATATACAGCACGCAATAAGGATTGCAAACGGCAGAAAGTTCCCTGTCTTAACAAACCGACGGAACGCGCCCGCGCAAAAGGGCAGATAAATCAAAAAATCCGTCCAATTGATATACGTATTCGATACGAACGTATATCCGCAATACGCGTAAACAATCCCCACTGCCGCGCATACATAGTCGGGAATATTTTCAAAGAGCTTTTTGGAAAACCAAGTTCCCGCAAAAGCCACTGCCGCCAACTTCAACGGAAGCACGAAACTCGCCGCCTGTAATGCCATTCCATCCCCTAAGATTAGGAAAAGGAAACTAAACGGACTGATGAAAAAATAGAGGAACGTACCCGTTACGTCCGCACCGCCCGCTATGGCGTAAGAATACGTCCAAGCAGACTTTCCGTCCAGCACGTCGAAGAAGTGTTCGATAAACGGACAAATCTGCGCAGAGAGGTCGTAGCTTGCTACCGTGTACGCGCCGAAAGGATAAACGCCGTAAAGCGCGAGCGTGATAAAATACGCGCATAATGCAAAAACGGGCGCAAAAAAATACGCCCAATTCCGCGCGAAAAACGCGCTCTTTTTATGTGGTTTTTGTCCCTTTTCCCGCTCCGTCTTTTCCATACCGATTATAGTATACCTTAATAACAGCGTACCGTTTTCTTATTTCTTAAACCGCCCGAATACTTCGTTGACTTTTGTAAACGAAGCAAACGTTCCTTGGTATTTTTGAATAATTTTCATCATTTTGCCAACTTGCTTTTTCCGAACGATACAAAGGAGCATATATTTTTCCGTATGTGAATACATACCCAAAACCTTAATCTCGGTTACTCCCCGTCCAAGCTCGCTCAAAAGGTGAGAAGAAAGTTCTTCGGGTTTATCGGTAACGATTTCAAACTTATAACCGCTCCGTATACCCGCGAGCACGTAATCGACGACGACGTTTGCCACGAAGAGGTTGAGCAAGGTACAAATCACGGGCGTAATCCGCATTCCGTACACGAAAAAGGCAATCCCCACGACGCTCCCGTCTAAAAGGAAAGAAACGTAGGCGATATTCGTAGCGGGCCGCCATTTTTTAATCAAAGCGGAAATCGCGTACGTACCTCCGCTCGCACCAAAGCGGCGAAGCATCACGGAAAAGCCGAGCCCAGAAATCGCGCCCGCCGCGATACACGCGAATACGATGACGAAATCGTCGCCGTTGTTCGCTTCGCAGTACGGTTTCCAACCAAACCAAGCAAATAGCTCGGTACTGAGCGACTGCACCGTCATATACAGTACGAGGTACAACCCCAATTTTTTGTTAACGAAAATACTCACGAGCACGAAAATAGGAATATTGAACGCTATCATAAGCAACGCCCAAGAAACCTCGTATCCGAGCAAATGATAGGTAATGGTAGCCAAACCGCCGACACCCCCAGGCGCAAAGCCGTTGCTGTTTTGGAAAAAGTAGTAGGCAAATCCTACGATTATCCCTGCCGTGATTGCAACGAACGCGTCCATTAAGTATTTTTTAACGTTTTCTTTCATGGTGGTATTCCAAAACGAACCGCCGCACAAACGAGGTGAAACGTTCCCTTTCATTTCCCCTTTTACTTCTTTTGAACGTTCTTTTGAATATATTCGTCAATCGCTTTCGCCGCGATTTTTCCTGCGCCCATTGCCTTGATAACGGTTGCAGCGCCCGTTGCGGCATCGCCGCCGCAATACACGCCCTCTATCGAAGTTTTCCCCGTTTCGTCTACCGCAATCTCTCCCCGACGGAGCGTTTCAAGCCCCTCCGTCGTCGATTTCAAAAGCGGATTGGGGGACGTGCCGAGCGACATAATCACGCAATCGACGTCTATCACGAACTCGCTCCCCGCAACCTCCTTAGGCGAACGCCGACCGCTTGCATCAGGTTCACCGAGCGCCATTTTTACACATTCAATTCCGCCTACCCAGCCGTAAGCAGGGTCGCGCGGGTCGTTGATTTGCGTAGCCAAAATCCGCGTAGGATTGGTAAGTAAATCAAAAATAATTCCCTCTTCCTTAGCGTGTTCAATCTCCTCACGGCGAGCGGGCAATTCTTCTTCACCGCGGCGGTAAATGATATGTACCTCCGCGCCCAAACGTTTTGCCGTTCTTGCGGCATCCATTGCTACGTTTCCACCGCCGACGACCGCCACCTTTTTGCCGTGTTGAATGGGGGTATGGCTACCCGTCAAATACGCTTTCATCAGGTTTGAGCGGGTCAAAAACTCGTTTGCGGAATACACGCCTTTCAGGCTTTCCCCGGGGATATTCATAAACTTGGGAAGTCCCGCCCCCGAGCCGATAAACACCGCATCGAACCCATACTCCGTTTTGAGCTCTTCAATCGTGAGCACCCGTCCGATAACCATATTCGTTTCGATTTTCACGCCGAGCGCTTTTAAGCCCTCCACTTCCTTTTGTACGATAGCTTTGGGAAGTCTAAACTCGGGAATCCCGTAAACGAGCACGCCACCCGCTACGTGCAACGCCTCGAATACGGTTACTTCATAACCTTTTTTCGCAAGGTCGCCCGCACAAGCCAACCCCGCAGGACCGCTCCCAATAATAGCGACTTTATGTCCATTGGAAGGGGCAGGTACGCGTTGAACGTGATTATTTTCGTTATGCCAATCGGCGACGAAGCGTTCCAACCTGCCAATCGCAACCGCTTCGCAACCTGCTTTGATGCCGCGTGTGCACTTTCCCTCGCACTGCGTTTCCTGCGGACATACCCGTCCGCAAACGGCGGGAAGAGAGGAATCTTCCGAGATAATTTGATACGCGCTCTCAAAATCCCCCTCCGCTACTTTTGCGATGAACTCGGGGATTTTAATATTAACGGGACACGCCGCTACGCAAGGACGGTTTTTACAGTCCAAGCAGCGTTTTGCTTCGTCGATAGCCGCTTCCTTAGAATACCCTAACGCTACTTCGTCGAAATTGCCGTTTCGTATCTTTGCGTCTTGGGTCGGCATAGGATTTTTTAAGGGGTTCATATTAAACTTCGCCATACTTATTTTACCTCCTGCTTGAAAAGATTGCAGGCAGCTTCTCTTTCACGGCTTTCAAAATCGGAATACGTGCGAGAACGGCTCATCGCTTCGTCGAAATCAATTTGATGTCCGTCGAACTCAGGCCCGTCTACGCAAGCAAACTTCATCTCGCCGCCGACTGTCAAACGACATCCGCCGCACATACCCGTTCCGTCTATCATAATCGGGTTCATACTCGCAACCGTCTTTACCCCGTACTCTTTCGTCGTCGCGCAGACGAACTTCATCATAATTAGCGGTCCTATGGTAATCACTTCGTCGAAACGTTCGCCCTTTTCCAAAAGCTCTTTCAACGGCACGCAGACGTTTCCTTGCCGTCCGTAACTCCCGTCGTCCGTCATCATATAAAACTCGGTGGAAGCCGAGCGGAACTCCTCTTCTAAAATCACGAGGTCTTTATTTCTAAACCCCACGATAGAGGTAACCGCTGCGCCCTGTTCTTGTAAAGCTCTTGCAACGGGGAGCGCAATCGCACAGCCCACGCCGCCACCTACGACGCATACTTTTTTCAAACCCTGCGTATGAGTAGGTTTCCCCAAAGGGCCTACGAAATCGGGAATAAAATCCCCTACGTTTTTATGACTTAAAAGCTCCGTCGTTCCGCCGACGATTTGGAATATAATCGTAACCGTTCCCTTTTCACGGTCATAACCTGCAATGGTAAGGGGGATACGCTCTCCGTCCTCGGCTACACGCAAAATAACAAACTGCCCCGCGAGCGCTTTTCTCGCCACGAACGGAGCGGATATTTCCATTTGCGTAACGAACGGATTCAGCTCTTTTTTGTCCACAATTTGATACATTGATACTACTCCTTATTGGTAATTTATCATTCCCCTTACTCTATAAACCTTATAATGTTTTTCGTTTCATAAACCTTATAAAGTCCGTTGATACAATTTATTATACAACGCTTTTTCTAAATTGTCAACCGCTTAGAATACGCGTGCCGCATTTATATCAAAGAGTTTCGCCTTATATTTCCCTTATATTGGAATATTTCCCTATCCGCGCGCTCGCGCGGAGTCGCGTTAGCGCATAAAAAGCTTAAAAACTTTTTATAAAAGTTTATTCTTTCACGCCCGTTTTGTTTGCATTCCTAAAAAAATAGTAGTATAATGTTAAACGATTGATTTAGAACAAAACAAAAGAAGGTGGAATTATGCAAGCACTTCTCTCTTTATCCATAGCACTTTTGGCTGGGCTTTTGCTTAGCCGTCTTGCCAAGCTTTTGAAACTTCCCGCCGTTACCGCGTATTTAGTCGCGGGGATTTTGGTCGGACCTTATTGTCTTGGACAACTCGGCGCACTTTTAGAAGACTCGGTCGGTATCACGGGGCTTGGAATCGGCTTTACCTCTAAACACGATTTAGAAGCCGTCGGTATCTTAGCAGACGTGGCACTCGGCTTTATCGCCTTTTCTATTGGTAACGAGTTCCGTCTTACCCAACTGAAAAAAATCGGTAAGCAAGCGACTATCGTCGGCATTTTCCAAGCGGTCGTTACCACGGTTGTCGTAGACGCGGCGCTCATTTTGTTGCATTTCCTTATGCCCGAAACGCTCCCCCTGTCCACGGCGATTATCTTGGGGGCTATCGCCTCTGCAACCGCTCCTGCGGCAACGCTTATGGTCCTCAAACAATACAAGGCACAAGGCCCTGTAACCGACATTCTCTTGCCCGTCGTTGCACTTGACGACGCGGTAGGGCTCGTCCTCTTCGCCGTGTCTTTCGGCGTTGCGAAAGCATTAAAGGTCGGTGCGATTTCCATCGTGGCCATTTTGGTAGAACCTCTCCTTGAAATCGTTTGTTCGCTCGCACTCGGCGCGACGATGGGGTATTTGTTCAGCCTTTGCGAACGCTTCTTCCATTCGCGCAGTAAACGGCTTGCCGTATCGGTGGCGTTCGTCTTTTTGACGATTGGACTTTCTATGCTCCCCACCGTCGTTCCCTTAACCATCGGCGGCGTGCATATCGGATTCTCCTCCTTGCTCGTATGTATGATGCTCGGTACGATTTTCTGCAATATCTGCGATTTTTCCGAAGAGCTTATGGACAGAGTAGACCGTTGGACGGCGCCCCTTTTCATTCTTTTCTTCGTCATTAGCGGTGCGGAATTAGAACTTTCCGTCTTTGCCGATTTGTTGGTTATCGTCGTCGGCGTCGTGTATATCCTCTTCCGCTCGGCAGGGAAGTATTCGGGCGCATATGTGAGTTCCAAGCTCGCCAAGTGCGACGACAATATCGTCAAATATCTCGGCATAACCCTCCTCCCCCAAGCAGGCGTAGCACTCGGTATGGCGAATATGGCAATGAACTCGGCAGAGCTCGGTAGCGAAGGCGCGTTGATTGCGAATATTACCCTTTTCGCAGTGCTTATCTATGAATTGGTTGGACCTGCCCTTACCAAAATGGCACTCTTGAAAGCAGGCGATATCAACCCCGAAGGCAAGACGAGCGCACGACACGAACACGCTCGCAAAAAAGCGGCAACACAGGCGGCGGCAAATCAGCAAAACTAAATACTCTTTTCTAAAATATAACAAGGAGCTTCCTCACGGAAGCTCCTTGTTATATTTTGTTTTGAATGCTTTTGTTTCTTTTTATGTCTCTTATGCTTTTATATTCCGTCTTGTTCTACGCGTTGCTCTGCACCCTCTGCACCCTCTGCACCGCTCTGCGCCGCGGGTTCGTCGGGTTCGTCAGAAAGCGGGGTTACCGCCTTTTTTCTACGTCTAAATATCTGTGCGCGGAATAAAAGCACGTTCATTACCGCAAAGAACGCCACCAAAATAACCAACGTAAGCACGGGCTCTTTGGGTGCAAGCGTGGCAAGCAACATCATCGGGAAACCGAACACAATCGCGGGGAAGTTTTGGAAAACGAGGTTCTCCGCGGCGGGCGTTTTGAACTCGCCGTCGATTTCACGGAGCAAAATAATACCCGTGCTCGCCGTACCCGTCAACATACCGTACATCATTAAGAATTGTTCGTGCTCATATTTTTTGAAAAGCACTTTCGCTACGAGTAAATTATAAAAATAAGTAACGGTAAGCCCGACGACCCCGAGAATTAAGAGCACCGCCCAATAGTCTTTGATGAGTTCGAGCCGAATTGCCGCAATCCCCGCTACGACCATAATATCAAAGAAGAAATTGCTCGTTCTCGTGAGCAGGAAATTATTTATGTATTGACGTTTTACAACCGATTTTTTCTTCAAAAGCTTCAACACGACTTTGACGAGCGTCGCCGTCAAAACGCCGATAAGGAAGTTGAACCCGAAGATAACCGATTTCATACTAGGCAACAACAACCCCAATCCGCACATCGCAAGGAAAGAAAGCAAATACGCTACGAGTACGAACGCAAGCTGTAC
>JAZRBK010000147.1:0-1508 GCA_045635025.1 Candidatus Scatosoma sp. | reverse complement strand
AAGAAAAAGAATTGACTTTTGCCTTTCCGTGGGGTATAATAGTCTTTGTTATGAAGAAGCAAGTCCGCTTGCTTTTGCCTAAACGAAAAACAGAATTGCATAATGCGGAGATGGTAGAGTGGTCGATTACGGCAGTCTTGAAAGAAAATCCGTTTCATCGCTGTAATTTTTCTAAACCCCTTTATTTATGTGGGTTTGAGCGATTTTTAGGTGCAGAAGTCAAATATCTTTCTCGCAGTTTTCTCGCAATTTTACAATTTAATTACATACGCAGGTGTATCGAAGCGGTCATAACGAGCTAGATTTGAAATCTTGTCTGAGGTCAAACTCCCGGGGGTTCGAATCCCTCCGCCTGCGCCACAGCCTTGGAATTTTGAGCGAATTCCAAGGCTTTTTCTTTGCCTTTATGCGCCGAGTAGATTTCCGATTACTTTCGCGCTTTCCAACTTGCTCGTGTGGTCGACGTGACTGTAAATGTTTGCCGTCGTGCTCATATCCGAGTGCCCAAGCCAGTCTTGAATCATCTTCATCGGTACTTTGTTGGCAAGGAGCAAGGACGCGCAGGAATGTCGTAAATCGTGGAATCGAATTTTCTTCAATCCGTTTTTCGCAAGAATGACTTTGAAATGCGAACTGATATACTTTGGCGTAAGAATATCCCCGATAGCGTCCACGCAGACGTAGTCGAGATATTTTTTATTGTACGCACCCCGAAGCAGCTTTCGCATACTTTCTTGTTTCGCCTTTTCTTGCAATAGGATTTCTTTCACTTGCGGAATCAAGGGGAGTGAGCGATAGGACGATTTCGTTTTCATAACGTCGTGTCCTTCAATGCGACCGCCTTCAAGTTTGTTTTCGATAACCTTATGGCGTATCGTGATTTTGTTTTCTGTCCAGTCGATTGCCGACCACTTGATCCCCAGCACTTCGCTTCGGCGTAAGCCGTAGTAGGCGGTGAGTATAACCGCTATCCGCATCGGTTCGTTGTCCAAGCACTCCAACAGCTTTTTAATTTCTTCTTGATTGTAGTAGCTTGCAATGTACTGTGTGCCTTTCGGTCTGTCCGCTTGGTCGCACGGATTTGCTAAGATAATCCCGCGCTTGACGGCATGCTTAAATGCAATATGCAGAAGGGAATGATACCTTTGCGCTGATGCACCCGATAAGCCGTCGTTGCGAAGATAGGCATAAAAATCATTAAGCTCGTCGCCTGTGATTTCTTTTAAGGGAACGCCCAGCTTTTGAAAATACTTTGCAATGCGTGTATCCGCCATTAGCTTATAGTTGTTATAGGTTAGGACGGATAAATTGCCTTTGTAGCCGTCCAGCCATTCGGCGACGTACTGATTGACGGTGCATTCGGCGAGTCTGCGCTTTTCCCGTTCGGCGTGCGTCATATTCGCATATAGATACATATCTTCGCTGTTGTACTGTGCAACGACTTCCATCAAACGGTGATTCGCTTCCGTTTTGTTGCCGCGTTTTACGTCAAGATGCAGGTTTTGCCA
>JAZRBK010000146.1:0-7573 GCA_045635025.1 Candidatus Scatosoma sp. | reverse complement strand
AGATATTGAAAGAGTTCAAAAAAAGAGCGTACGACAAGACGTTTTCGTTTGCTTTTCTTCCGCTCGGGCTTTTTGGACGGCTTAAAAGAAAACTTTCCAAAGACAGTTTTTATAAAATCTTCCAAACGCTTTTGAAAAAGTACGATTTCACGGGCGAGGACGCGGCGGAAAAACTCACGGTAGAAAAGCATATTTTCGACGGGATTTGTAAGGGGAAATATTTACCGACGAAAAACTTCGTGTTCTCGGTAGCTTTGGCGGCGCAAATGAACGTAGACGATATGAAAAATGCGCTCCTTTTTGCCGGTTACGAACTTGATTTTACCGAAGTAAAAGACGTCGTCATCGCGTACCTGCTTATGCAAAAGGTGTATAATCCCGTAATGGTGGAAGCTGCGCTTTCTGAATACAAAGTCGGCAATTTATTCTTGAAAAAGCTCGACGAATAGTTCCTGTTTTTCACGGCAAGACCCTTAAAATACAGCAAAAACAAACCCCAAACGCCCACAAAAACAAATAAAAAACGCACGAAAAGCGTTAAGCGAGTGAGAAAAAGACAAAAAACGGTTAGAAACGGTTGCTTTTTTGCGAGAGGTTTGTTATAATTTTGTTATCATAAGGAAAAATTAAATACCGAGCGAAAAAAGAGTAGTCCACACCCTTTCACGGGGAACAGAGATATCCGTCGTAGGCTGAAAGCGGATAAGCGTGTAAGGCGGGGCGAACGTGCGTTTTCGCGTTTGAGGACAGAGTAATTTCTGCGGCGAGCCCCCGTTATCGGGCGAAAGAGGAAAATCTTTTCAGGTTTTTGAAGTAAAGTGGAACAGCGGTTGAAAGCGCCTTTATATTATGTAGTATAATGCTACGTAAAATAAGGGCGTTTTTTGTTTTTCACGAGCGGAAAACGGCGGCATGGCAAGACAATTTTTGCTACCGCAAGAACGGGTAGTTCGATATTCCAAAGTTTCGCGTTCGCTAACACGATTACGGCGAGCGCCGATTGTGCGGGTGTATAAGCGTATAGCCTAACCCTTTATAGGAGGAAGTATGTTTTTCAAAAGTTTAAGAGCGGATATAAAAGCGGCGAAGTTAAACGACCCTGCCGCACGCAACGGATTTGAAGTGTGGCTCACGTATTCGGGCGTACACGCGTTGTCGTGGCACAGAGTCGCGCATTTTTTCTATAAAATCAAACTCAAATTATTGGCGAGAATCGTCAGTCAAACGGCGCGGTTTTTCACGGGCATAGAAATCCACCCCGCGGCGAAAATCGAGGCGGGCGTGTTTATCGACCACGGTATGGGCGTCGTTATCGGTGAAACTGCCGAGGTGCATAAAGGAACGGTGATTTATCAGGGCGTAACGCTCGGCGGTACGGGTAAGGAGCGCGGAAAACGCCACCCGACGATTATGGAGAACGTAACCCTTTCGGCGGGCGCGAAAGTACTCGGCGGGTTTACCGTCGGAGAGGGCGCGAAAATCGGTGCGGGCGCGGTGGTATTAAAGGAAGTTCCCCCCTATGCGACGGTGGTAGGCGTTCCTGCGAGAATCGTGCGTATCCGCGAGCCGCAAAGCACGGACGCCACGAAAAACGGCATTATCGCCGTCGCCGCGATAAACGCGGAAATCAACCACGAAGCGGAAGAACGCGCCAAGGAAGCGGCGCGGATTGCGGAAGAACAACGGAGCGGTAAAAAGTAAAATCCCCCTACCGTGTACGTGTTGAAGCGTAAAAAACGTGAAAAAGCGAGTAAAAAAACATTCAATAAAATAAGCCATCAATAAGCAAGTAAAATCGCCCAAGCGAAAAGGACGGGTGGGCAAAAAAGTGAAAAAAAGGAGAGAAAACTATGAAGATTTACAATTCTTTGACGAAGAGAAAGGAGGAGTTTATTCCTCTTTCGGGCAAGGACGTAAAAATGTACGCGTGCGGGATTACGGTATCGGGCGAAGCGCATATCGGGCACGGGTATCAGGCGCTCATTTACGATATTATGCGGAAGTATTTGAAAAAGTCGGGCTATAACGTAACCTATGCGCGTAACTACACGGACGTAGACGATAAGATTATCGCAAAATCACACGAAACGGGCATTCCCGCCGGCGAATACGCCGCGCAAATGATAGTGAACATCAATAAGATTATGGATAAGTTCCAAGTTGACGACCCCGACGTGTGGCTGAAAGCGACGGAAAATATTGAAAATATTATCGGGTTCGTGCAGACGCTCATTGAAAAGGGGCACGCGTATCCGACGGAGAAAGGGGACGTATATTTCGACGTTATGAGTTTCCCCGGCTACGGAAAACTGTCCAATCGCAACGTAGAGGGCGCGCTCGACGGGGTGCGCGTGGACAACGACGACGAGAAGAAAAACGCGTACGACTTTGCCCTTTGGAAGCGTGCGAAAGAGGGCGAGATTTGTTGGGATTCTCCTTGGGGTAAGGGCAGACCTGGTTGGCATATCGAGTGCTCGGCGATGAACCGTGCCGCGTTCGGCGAACAAATCGACATTCACGGCGGCGGCAGAGACCTTATCTTCCCCCACCACGAGAACGAAATCGCGCAAACGGAAGCGCTCACGGGTAAACAGTTTGTCAAATATTGGACGCATAACGGGCTCATCAAAGTCAACGGGCAAAAAATGAGCAAATCGCTTGGTAACAGTTTACTCCTTGCCGAGCTTTTGGAAAAATATTCCGACGAAGCGGTTAAGTTTGCGCTTTTGCAGACGAATTACCGCAACGACATCAACGTAACCGACGATTTGTTCCCCGAGGCGGAAAAGCATTTGTACGAGTTCTATTCCACCCTCGCCGTTGTGGATAAGGTAATGGATAAACTGCGCGGAATGGAATTGACGTTGACAAACGAGGACGCGCTCGCGGCAGCTAACGCTGCGGGAAAGGTGGAAAAGGAGTTCAACGAATGTATGGACGACGACTTTAATACCGCGCTCGCTCTGTCTAATCTGTTCGGGTATTTCAAGGAAATGAAGAAGCTCCTTTCCGCAGGGAAATCGGGCGATTTGTTCACCGCGCTTGCTTACGCCGTTCAAATTAGAGATACCTACTCGCTTTTGGGGCTCTTCAAAAAGAGCGCGCAAGAGTACGTGGCTTGGTATGAAAGCAAGAACGCCTCCTCTATCCCCGCCGACGTGCAAGCCGTAGCCGACGAAAGATGGCAGGCTCGCCAAAACCGCGACTGGGCAAAAAGCGACGAGCTTAGAGATAAACTCAAAGAAATGGGTTATGCCGTGAAAGACAGTAAAACGGGTTATGAACTGACCAAAATGTAAAAACGACGTGCGTTTTATCAAAGTGAGCGGCGTGTTTGCTTGACAAAATGCGCGCGCGAATATATAATGTAGAGGAAAAACAAATTAAACGAGGATAAAATTATGAAAACGTATACAGGACAAGCTCTTAGAGAAATGTATCTCAACTTCTTTAAGGAACGCGGGCATAAAGTAATTCCGTCCGCTTCGCTCATTCCCGAAAACGACCCTACCGTTCTGTTCACAACGGCGGGTATGCACCCGCTCGTGCCCTACTTGCTCGGCGAAAAACACCCCGCGGGCAAACGGCTTTGCGACGTACAAAAATGCGTGAGAACGGGCGATATCGACGACGTCGGCGACGAACGGCATTGTACGTTCTTTGAAATGCTCGGTAACTGGTCGCTTGGGGATTATTTTAAGGAAGAAATGATTCCTTGGAGCTATGAGTTTTTGACGGGTGAGAAATATTTAGGGATTCCCGCGGACAAAATCGCCGTAACCGTATTTGGCGGGGACGAAACGCTTCCGCGCGACGACGAAGCGGCTACGCTTTGGGAAAAGGCAGGGATAAAAAAGGAAAATATCTACTTTATGCCCCGCGAAAACAACTGGTGGGGACCTGCGGGCTTGACAGGACCTTGCGGTACGGATACGGAAATGTTCGTTATCCGCAAACCGAAGTGTTCCCCTGCTTGTAACCCCGACTGCAACTGCGGCGCGTTCCTTGAAATCTGGAACGACGTGTTTATGCGCTTTAATAAGCAGGCGGACGGTAGCTTTGTCGAACTTTCACAAAAGAACGTCGATACGGGTATGGGCTTAGAGCGCGCTCTGTGTGTGCTTAACGGTAAGTCCAGCGTATATGAAACGGATATTTTTGAGGGTGCTATCGCCAAGATTTCCGCACTCACGGGTAAGAAATACGGTGAGGACGAGGAAACGACGAAAGCGTTCCGCGTGCTTCTTGACCATACGAGAACGGCTACGTTTATGCTCGGCGACGAGAAAGGAATCGTGCCCTCCAATACCGACCAAGGTTATATCTTGCGTAGAATTATCCGTCGAGCGGTTCGGTTCGGGCGTAAAATCGAGCTCCCCGAGGGCAGTCTTGCTAAGATTTCCGAAGCGTTTATCGAAGAGTATAAGAACGTCTATCCCGAGCTCGCTATCAATAGCGGGAAAATCGCGGAAGAGCTCAACAAGGAAGAAGCGAAGTTTAACAAAACCTTACAACAGGGCTTGAAAGAGTTTGAAAAATGCCTTAGCGGTATCGAGCGCAAAAACGCGTTTATGTCGCAAAAAGACCCCGCTTACGTGCCCGAAAAGACGATTGGCGGCAAACAGGCGTTCCATCTTTACGACACTTACGGGTTCCCCGTGGAAATTACCGACGAAATGGCAAAAGAACGCGGTTACGCCGTAGATATCGAGGGGTATAAAGCGGCGTTTGAAGAACACCAAAGCAAGAGCAAGGCAGGGAGCGAGGGTAAATTCGCTTGCGGACTTGCCGACCATAAGGAAACGACGACGAAGCTCCACACGGCTACGCACCTTTTACACGCCGCCCTTAAAAAGGTTTGTTCGCCCGACGTCAATCAAAAGGGTTCGAATATTACCGAAGAGAGATTGCGTTTCGATTTCAATCTTCCCCAACCGATGACGGCGGAACAAATCGCCGAAGTGGAAAAGCTCGTCAACGAGGTTATCGCGGCGAACGTGCCCGTGGAAATGAAAGAAATCTCTTTGGAAGAAGCGAAAGCGGAGGGCTTTACGGGCTTGTTCGAAAGTAAGTACGGCGAACGGGTTAAAACGTACACCATCGGCGATTTTTCCAAGGAAATCTGCGGCGGTCCGCACGCGGAAAGTACGGGCGTGCTGGGTAAGTTCAAAATTGTAAAAGAACAGTCTTGCGGCAGCGGTATCCGCCGTATCAAGGCAATTTTGGAATAAGGAATATGCAAAACGATTATGCGGTACAATCGGCAGAAACGGTAAAACGCTTAACCGCTCCGTTTATGGATAAGGGGTTCGTGTTCGAATACACCTACCAAAAGGGCGGGGACAGTTCTTGCGTGTACGTCTACCGCTTCAAAAAAGGCAGAAACTATTTCGACTGGCGGGAAACGAGCGGCGCGTACGAGATACATCTCGTCGTCTGCGTGAACGGCGAATACCGTTTTCCGAACATTGAAAAAGAGTTCCCCCGCCAAGCGCGCGCGTTTAAGAGGAAACATGTATTCCGCCGCGCGAGTGTCGAAGAAAAACGAGCGTTTTTTGCAAGCTTGCTTGTGGAAAAATTGCAAAATGCCGAACGGGATTTCTATGGTATTCCCCTTTCATATTTATAAAATCCTTATAAAACAATCAAAGAAAGTGTATAATTTGGCATAAAGCTTGCATAAAAATTACAAGAACGTACAAGAAAAATCCCCGCTTGATAAAAGCGGGGATTGCGTTTTTAAGTTAATTTTAATGAGCGATTAACGCGCGATAAATAAGGTTACGCGTGTGCGTACGCTTATGCCTATGCGTGCGCGCGAGCGACGAGGAGCGGGAAAAACCGCCGCACGGGCTTAATGGGATAGAGCGCAGAACAAAGGGAAACGGCAAGGATTAAACAGCAAACGCCTTGCAGGGTATTTCCCAAAAGGTTAGGCGTTGCGCCGAGTACGCCGTATAAAATACATTCGTACGCGAAATATCCAAAGAGCATAACGAGCTCGCCGAAGATTGCTCCTATCGTGCGCGTAAGGAAATCGAGTGACTCTTTTTTGATGATTTTTTTCAAAAACGCCCATACCAGGTACGCGGTGAACGCGTCCAAGCCCTTGATGACAAAGGTGGCGGGGGCGTAGAGCGGAAACCCGCAAAATACGTCGGCAAGCGCGCTACCTACGGCAGCGGCGAAGCTTCCGTAAAGCGGACCTAAAAACCACGCGGCAAGAAGTACGAATACGTCGCCCGTATTAAAATATCCCGAAGCGGGCAGAGGCACGGTGATAAGCATCGTGCTCACGCAACAAAGCGCGGCGAAAGCCGCGGCAAACGAGATTTGTTTAGCAGGGGAGACCCCTTTATAAGGAAAGCGTTTCATCTTTCGTTTTGCTCCTTTGTGAAGATTTCAAAAATGATTATACAAATTATACGCTCATTTTTTTTGATTGTCAAGCGGATAACGAAAAAAACGAACATTTTTCACAAGGATTTTTGACGGGAATACGGCGTTACGCCGTGTACGGTTTGATACATTCCCCCGTAGAGGCGCTTTGGAAAATAACGAAGAACCCCTTTGCTTCCTCGTACGGCGTAGCGGGGATGAAACTGCATACCGAGCGGAGTTCGTCGGGCGGCGTATTTTCGTCCTCGGCGGCGAGCGCGTAACAGATATATTTTGCCCGTCCGTCGTCGTAAATTACGCCGACGAGATATTGCGGATTGTCTTCCTCGCCCTTAACGCGTACCCATTCGCTGCAACAAAAAGCGCCCAAAAGGGTATCGTCGCGGGGATAGGCGGAAAACAGTTCGTCGATTTCGCTTTTTACCGAGCGGTAGTATCCGTCGCCGTCCGTCCTAAACGGGTGGAGTAACTTTTCAGCATTTGCATTTTCCGTAAGGTTAGCCCCTGCTTTTTCTCCTTGCTTCGCAGTTCCGCTTTCAACTTGTGCATTTTCGATAGCTTGAATAGGCTGCTCCCGTTCATTTTCTTTCTCCTCGTAATAGTTTTCCGTGGCTAAGTATTCGTCGTCGTACGCTTGCGCCCGTTCGCTTCCCCCGTCCGTTCCCTGCGCTTTTGGCGGCTTCGGTAAATCCTCTTCAAGTCCTATCGGAATGTTTTCAAGGTTGGTTTGCTCCGTGCCTGATTTTTCCTGTTCTAAGCTTGATTTCTCCTGCATCGAATTTGCCTCTTCTTGTGTGATAGCCGTACCGACAACTTGTTCTTTTTGGGAAAACGAGGGGGGCAGGGTTGCGTTCAATATCTTTTTCCAATCGTATGCTCCGTCGCCGTTTACGCCGTATGCAATGGGAATGATTTCGTTTTTTACAAAACAAATCACGCCGCAAAACCCGTCCGTAATGTCGATATCGGAAAGAATATTAAACAGACTTTTTCCCCGCAAAGGGAGCATTTCCGTCCGACCCTTATTATCGGAGATTAGGCAATAATATTCTCCCGAAACGAGGGGCGCGAAGTTGATAACCGACACTTCGACGGCTATATTTTTACCGTACTGCTCGATTTTAACGAGCCCCGAAAGTGTTTTCCCATCGCCCGAAAAACCCTGTTTTATCTG
>JAZRBK010000145.1:0-1038 GCA_045635025.1 Candidatus Scatosoma sp. | reverse complement strand
GGTTTTTGAAAATTCCGTACCCGCTATCGTTGACAAAGCGACGTTCGCACTCGCGCAGCAAGTACGGCTTGACCGCCAAACGGCAAAGCCAAAGCCGAAAACGGCAAAATCGCGCTATCTCTTAACGGGTAAAATTATTTGCGGGGAGTGTGCAAAACGCGGGATCGAGGGGCATTTAATAGGCAATACCACAATATCGACAAAGCGCAGCGAAAAGAAGTATTACCACCATTCTTACAAATGCAATAAGAAACGCCGTTATAAGGATTGCGACTTGAAAAACATAAAACGCGAAACTTTGGAGGAGTTTGTTTTGCGGCAAGTAAAGGAAAAGGTATTGAACGAAAGCATAATCGACCAAATCGCGAGCGAAGTATTGACCGAGCTTGACAAATACCCGCAACCGCTCGCGGACGAAAAAGCGTTGAAAAAGCGGAAAAATGAAATATTAAAAGAGCTTGTTTCCCTTGCAAAAATGAAAGCGGCAAACGAGATTGACGCGGAGGTTTACGCGCTCACGAAAAAGGAATACGACGACGAAAAGGCGCAAATTGATATTGACCTGTTCGCCATTGAGCAAAGCAAAAAGAAAAGCGTTGACCGCGATTTCGTCATTGCGACAATCCGCAAAATGATTTCGGATATAAACAGCGGCGACCACGAAACGATAAAAGCCGTATTAAATCAAGTCGTAGAAAGCATTATCGTAACAAACGACAAGGTTGTAATAAACCTTGTCCTCTATTTCTCTAAGTACGCGTCCAAGTCGAATTTGGGCAACCCCAAATTTGAGATAGGCGCAGAAATCGACAGGGCTGAATTGAAAAAACGCAAATAATGAAAAAAGCGGGCTTTATTTGCCCGCTTTTGCTATATCTTGTCGAATTAAATCTTTTATGTAGGTTTGCTTTTGGGGTTGTTCGTTGATTTTGTCAATGAGGTTTTTTTCGGTGGGGTAAAAATCAATCGTTAGGCGGGTTATTTTCTTTTGGTATTTTTCCTTTGCCCTCTTTTGCGCTTCGCTCATATTGTGTTCCT
>JAZRBK010000144.1:0-2560 GCA_045635025.1 Candidatus Scatosoma sp. | reverse complement strand
GGCAAGAAGTGCATTTCTATTTTAATAATACCGTCGCCAAAGCAATGCTCACACCGTCCGCCCGAGATATTAAAGGAAAACCGTCCCGCCTTATAACCGCGCTCTTTCGCGTCGGGCGTCATCGAGAATAAATCACGAATGGCGTTGAATACGCCCGTATAGGTAGCAGGGTTACTGCGTGGCGTTCTGCCTATCGGCGATTGGTCGATGGCTATCACTTTGTCAAAATATTCCACCCCTTGCATTTCCTCATAATTCCCCGTAGCCGCTTTCGCGCCGTTGAGTTCGTTGGCGAGCGTGGGATAGATAATTTCATTGACAAGGCTGGATTTTCCGCTCCCCGAAACACCCGTAACGGCGGTTATCAAGCCGACGGGGATATGCGCGGTAAGATTTTTCAAATTATTTTGTTTACAGCCTTTGACGGTAAACCAACGTCCGTCGGGTTTTGCACGAACGGTAGGTACTTCGATTTTTCTCCGTCCCGCAAGATAATCACCCGTAATCGATTTCTCTGATTTTGCGATTTCCTCGGGCGTACCGCAAGCGACGACTTCGCCGCCGTGCACCCCTGCTTTCGGGCCGATGTCCACGATATAATCCGCCTCGCGTATCGTATCTTCGTCGTGTTCGACGACGATGAGCGTGTTCCCCAAATCCCGCAAGCCTTTGAGGGAATGGAGAAGTTTTTCGTTATCCCGTTGGTGTAAACCGATACTCGGCTCGTCCAAGATATACAAAACGCCCGTGAGCGCGCTCCCGATTTGCGTGGCGAGCCGTATCCGTTGGCTCTCCCCGCCCGAAAGCGTAGAAGCGGTTCGCGCTAACGTCAGATAATTGAGCCCGACGTTCCGCAAAAATCCAAGCCGATTGTTGATTTCTTTGATAATCGCGTCCGCGATAAGGTGTTCCGTCTGCGTGAGCCCTGCTTTGAGTTCGTCCATAAACGCACAGAGGTTATCCACGGACAACTCGCAAAGTTCCCAAATATTTTTACCGCCAACGGTAACCGCCAACGCTTCTTTTTTTAAGCGTTTTCCGCCGCAACCGTCGCAAGGCGCGTTCCGCATAAGCCGTTGAATCTCCGCACGTACCCCGTCCGAGGTGGACGTCGCGTAACGGCGTTGGAGGTTATTCACGTACCCCTCCCACGTCTTTTTGAAACTGCCCGAAAAAGAACGGGTATGGTATTCCATATCCACGCGCGTATCGCTGCCGTACATTAAAATATCGTAGATTTCCTGCGGTAAATCCTTGACAGGCACGTCCAACGAAAAACGGTAGGCTTTCGCGAGCGCGGAAAGTTCCATAAGAGCCATAGAGTTCGAACCCAAGCTCCAACCCGTAACTTTCATCGCTCCCTCGCGGAGGGTTTTGCTCTTGTCTGGGCAGATAAGGTCGGGGTCTACGAACTGCTTTAAGCCGAGCCCCGAACAGACAGGACAAGCGCCGTATACGGTGTTAAACGAGAACATACGCGGTTCGATTTCTTCAAGGGAAATCCCGCAATCGGGGCAGGCGTAATTGATAGAATACAAATCCTCCCGTCCGTCGCAGTCGATTATCACGAGCCCGTCCGCAAGCTTTAACGCCGTTTCTAAACTGTCCGTGAGCCGTTTTTGCACGCCCTCTTTCACCACGAGCCTGTCCACGACGACGGATATATTGTGTTTGATATTCTTTTCGAGCTTAATCTCCTCTTGTAAATCGTACACCGCGCCGTCGATTTTCACTCTGCCGAACCCACTCTTTTTAAGCGATTGAAGCTCTTTGACGTATTCCCCCTTTCTGCCACGCACGATAGGCGCGTTGACGAGGATTTTACTGCCCTCAGGCATAGCGAGCACTCTGTCGCAGATTTCGTCTACCGTCTGACGGCGGATTTCCCGCCCGCATTTCGGACAATGGGGAACGCCGATACGCGCGAACAGCAAACGGAAATAATCGTAAACCTCCGTTACCGTCCCCACCGTAGAACGGGGATTGCGCGAAGTGGTTTTTTGGTCGATGGAAATTGCGGGAGAAAGCCCGTCGATACTCTCCACGTCGGGTTTTTCCATCTGTCCTAAAAATTGACGGGCGTAAGAGGATAAACTCTCCACGTACCGCCTTTGCCCCTCGGCAAAAATCGTATCGAACGCAAGCGTCGATTTTCCGCTCCCCGAAAGCCCCGTAAGCACCGTGAGCTTATTGCGGGGGATTACGACGTCGATGTTTTTTAAGTTGTTCTCTTTCGCCCCTTTGACGATAATTTCTTCTTGCATTTTTCCTTTTTCGCTGCCTTATATTTTTCCTGAACTTATACTTACTTGTTTTAACCGCCCGATTACCCGCGCCGCCTCATTTCCCAGCCTTACGCAATTTGAGTTTTAACTCGGCTATTTTTTCGCGGATTTCAATAGCGCGTTCGAAATCGAGCTGACCGCTCGCCACTTTCATAAGTGCTTTGAGTTTTTCTATCTCGTCGGGGATATCCTGCATTTTAATATCGTCGCCCGACGCCTTTTTCGTGATATTCAAAGTGGATTTTACGTCTTTGATAATCGTTTTCGGCGTTATG
>JAZRBK010000143.1:0-1057 GCA_045635025.1 Candidatus Scatosoma sp. | reverse complement strand
CCTTCGATTTTGATATTGATTTTCGCCATAGTTTTTTCCTCCTCTTACTTTTTCACAATCGCTTTGAACTTACAAGAAGCGATACACATACCGCACTTCACGCACTTGTCTTGGTCGATGGTGTACGCGGGCAAACGTTTGCCGGGTGCTACGTAATCGGTCTTGATAATCGCGTTTGCGGGGCAGGCTTTTACACACACGCCGCAACCGAAGCATTTGTCCTTTTCAATATCGTATTGCATAAGGTTCTTACAAATATGCGCGGGACATTTCTTGTCTACGATATGCGCGATATATTCGTCTTTGAAATGTTTCAAGGTGGAGAGGACGGGGTTAGGAGCGGTTTGTCCAAGTCCGCAAAGGGAGTTGGTTTTAATGCTTTCCGCGAGTTCTTCAAGTTCCTCCAAATCCTTCATCGTAGCCTTGCCGTCGGTAATTCTCGTCAAGATTTCAAGCATTCTCTTCGTACCGATACGGCAGGGGGTACATTTACCGCACGACTCGTCGCAGATGAACTCCATATAGAACTTCGCCACGTCGACCATACAGTTATCCTCGTCCATAACGATAGCGCCGCCCGAACCCATCATCGAGCCTTTTGCTACGAGGTTATCAAAGTCGATAGGGGTATCCAAATCGACTTCGGTAAGACAGCCGCCGGAGGGGCCGCCCGTTTGGATAGCCTTGAACTTCTTATTATTCGGAATACCGCCGCCAATATCGTAAATAAGTTCGCGGAGCGTCGTACCCATCGGGATTTCCACGAGCCCTACGTTGTTGATTTTACCGCCGAGCGCGAAAACTTTCGTGCCCTTAGATTTTTCCGTGCCATACGTAGCGAATTTTGCCGCGCCCTCGCGTAAGATATAAGGTACGCAAGCGAGCGTTTCTACGTTATTGATAATGGTAGGTCTGCCCCACAAACCCTTAACGGCAGGGAAAGGAGGACGGGGACGGGGCATACCGCGTTGTCCCTCAATCGAGTTCAAAAGCGCGGTTTCTTCGCCGCAGACGAACGCGCCTGCGCCAAGACGGAGATGTACTCTAAACGAGAAGC
>JAZRBK010000142.1:0-2713 GCA_045635025.1 Candidatus Scatosoma sp. | reverse complement strand
CCCACCCCCATACCTTGCAAAGCGCAGGGCACCTCGACTATATCGTAAAACGCGCGATTGAAGAGGGCATAGACCCCATTACCGCTATTCAAATGGTAACGATTAACGTCGCACAATGTTTCCAACTCGACCACGATTTCGGTTCGATTACGCCCTCTAAATGCGCAGATATGGTTCTCATCGACGACTTGAACGCCTGTCGCGTTAGCGAGGTGTTTATCGACGGAGACCTCGTCGCACAAGACGGAAAAATCCTTAAACCGTTCCCTGCGTATTCCTATCCCGAAAAAGCTAAAAACACCGTTCATCTTCCAGAAATAGAGGAAACGGCGTTCGCTATTCCCGCGAACGGTAACGAGGCAAAGGTGCACGTTATCGAAGTAATCCCTGCGCGTGTGGGTACGTACGATAGAAGTATGATTCTGCCCGTTCAAAACGGATTTTTACAAGCCGATTTAACGCAAGACGTCTTGAAAGTCGCAGTATTCGACCGCCACCGCCGAACGGGTACAGTCGGACGCGGATTCGTAAAGGGATTCGATATTAAAAAAGGCGCGTTAGCGCAAACGGTTGCACACGACGCCCACAACCTCCTCGTCGTCGGTACGAACGATACGGATATGGCGTTAGCCGCAAACGAACTGATTCAATGCGGCGGCGGTATGGTGGCCGTTGCAGACGGAAAGATTTTAGGGCGCGTTCCCCTGCCCATCGCAGGGCTTATGAGCGACGAACCGCTTGAAATAATGAGCAAACGGGTTGCCGAGCTTGAAAACGCTTGGAGGGAAATGGGTTGCGCGCTCCCCTCGCCGTTTATGACGATGGCGCTCATCCCCCTTGCTTGCTTACCCGAAACCCGCTTAACCAATCGCGGGCTCGTCGATTGCAGAACCTTTGAGTTTATTGATTTGATTATCAAAGATTGACGAATAACTATTAAATCATCAAAAAAGGACGCACAATCTCGTGCGCCCTTTTTTGAATGAAAAAACGCATAATAACAATATATTTTGTTATTAATAAAATTAAAAAATAAGTTTTATTAGTTGACATATTAAAATAAAAGGTCTATAATAGACAAGGTTGATTGAATTTTTACACTTTAAGAGGACTTATTATGAATAAACTCAGCAACAAATGGACACGCGCCGCAATCCCCGCATTGTTATTACATTGTAGTATCGGTACGGTATACTGTTGGTCTTACTTAGAGGACGCTATTAAGGACGTTTTCCTCAATGCCAATATGGGCGTAGGCGCGCTCGGTTGGGCTTTCTCCCTCGCTATCTTTTTCTTGGGAATGAGCGCCGCTTTCTTGGGTAATTTCGTTGAAAAAGACATTCACAAATCCAGTCTTATCGCTGCGATTTGCTTCGCCGTGGGCGTAGCAGGTACGGGTTTAGCCGTAAGACTGCAAAGTATGGCGTTAATTCTTATCTTCTACGGCGTAATAATGGGTATCGGGCTTGGACTTGGGTATCTTTCCCCCGTAAAAACGCTTATGCTTTGGTTTAAGGATAACAAGGGCTTAGCAACAGGACTTGCCGTAGCGGGGTTCGGCGCAGCGAAAATGATATTCGCACCCATCATCTCTGCAATTATCGATGCGATTGGCGTTGAGTTTACCCTTTACGTACTCGCAGGGATTTGGTTCGTTATGATGTTCGCGGGGCATTTGCTCTTGAAAAAACCGAGCGATTGGGTCGAGAAACACGAAAAGTTCGATTTCAAAACGTTTTTTGCCCGTTTCAAAATCTTCGGCGATATTAAGTTTATCGGTATTTGGTTGGTATTCTATATCAATATAACCTGCGGGCTCGCTTTAATTTCCCACGAAAAAGCCATTTATACCGCGGTTGGGCTTTCCGGCGTAGCGGCGTTGCTCGGTACGTTGACAGGATTCTTTAACGCAGCGGGGCGTTTAGGCTATTCCACTATCGGCGACCACATGAAAGACAGAAATAACGTCTATAAAATTATTTTGATTAGCGAACTTGCCATTTCTGTTCTCGCCTTGCTCACGGGTGCGATATCCAATCAAATCGTCGTGATTTGCATAGCCTTGCTTATCCTTGTAAACCTCGGTTACGGCGGCGGATTTAGCAATCTTCCCACCCTGCTTTCCGACGTATACGGTATGAGTAAGATTTCTTCCTTGCACGGTATCGCCTTGTCGGCTTGGGCATTTGCAGGCTTAACGGGTAACCAAATCGCTGACTTAATCGTTAATAAGACGGGGAATTATCAAAACATTCTTATCTTCACCGTAATTTTGTATGCGATTGCGTTGCTTGTAGACTTCCTCTTCGTGCACGCTAAACATACCCCGACGGTTGAAAAAATTGAACAAGAATAACTTTTGTTAATTCGCAAAATAAGGACAGGTAAAAAACCTGTCCTTTTCTCTTAGCAAAAGACGGCACGCTTGTTTCCTCGCGCGCACCGCTGTTAATGTAGCGGTTCTCACGGTTAGCCAAGCAAAAAAAGAACACACCCCACGGTGTGTCCTTTTTTTGGTGGAGCTAAGCTATATTCTCGCCTAAGGCGAGAGCTTCGTCGCGCCGTCAGGCAAGCGGAAATAACTTTGCTCCATACTGCGGACACTCCTCGCGCGCACCGCTGTTAATGTAGCGGTTCTCACGATTAGCGTAACGCAAAAAAAAGACAGGCACAACACCTGTCTTTTTTTGGTGGAGCTAAGCGGATTCGAACC
>JAZRBK010000141.1:0-4788 GCA_045635025.1 Candidatus Scatosoma sp. | reverse complement strand
ATGGCTACGATCCGACTTCCTTTTTCGCGCTCCATTTCGTCCTCGGGAAAGGTGGAGTTTAAGAATAAATCGGATAAAATCTCGAAACACTCGCTCGTATGGTCGGACGTGCATTTCGAATAATAACAGGTTAAATCTTTCCCCGTGAACGCGTTCACCTGCGCGCCGAGCCTATCGAACGCATCGGAGATTTCAAAAGCGTTCCGCTTTTTCGTGCCCTTGAACTGCATATGCTCGATAAAATGGGAAATCCCGTCCTCTTCGTCCGTTTCCGCGCTAGCGCCCGTGCTGACGAGAATCCCCATCGCCACCGACATGATTCCTTGCATTTGCTTGACAACGAGCCGCAACCCGTTTGCATATTTCTTTCCAAAAACCATAGTGTTTCTCCCTTGTTTCGTCGTTTTTTGATATTTTCCGTTTCGGTTTCGTTAAACTCTTTATCCCTTTTCTCCCGCTTTTAAGTTCTCTCCGACGGAAATTGCGGATAGATTTTGCGTTTCATAGTAAGCTAAAATATCGTCGAGCGCGTTCGCCGTAGCCTCCATCGGGTGCATTAAAACGAACTCGCCGCCTTTGATATTTTTCGTCGCCCGTTTATAAATGAGTTTTTCGTCCTTATCCCGCCAATCAATCGTATCCCTAGACCATAAAATCGTCTTGACGTTAAGCTGTTTACACGCCTGCAACGTATTATCGCCGTACGCGCCCGACGGGGGAGCGAATAAGTCGATTTTTATCCCTAATGCAAGCTCGATAAACTGATTACACGAAGTTATTTCCTTTTGATTATCCGTTAGCGATAACTTCGCATGGTCTTTATGGAAATAACCGTGATTGCCGATTTCGTGCCCCGCATCGTATATCGCCCGCAAACATTCCACGTTATCGTCCGCCCAACAACCGCCGATGAAAAAAGTCGCCGTTGCCTCCCGCTCTTTTAGAATATCTAAAATACGGTAAACCTCTTCCGTTCCCCAATATACGTTGAACATAAGTGATACGCCCTCGGTTTCCGTCGGCGCAGAACGGTAGATTTCAAACGTTTCCGCTTCCGTTTCCGCAACGGGCACTGGCACGGGTGCAATCGACAACGCTCCCACGGAAAAGGTTAGCGCACCCAAAACCACGTTCGCAAACATATTCAAACGTGCAAAACGCGCTTTTTTCGACGGTTTCACCCCATTCCCCGTCAAGTTGTTCGCCAAGTTATTCGTCCGTTTTTCCGTCGGTTTAGAGGAATATTTTTTCATTTTACGGTTATCACCTCACAAAAAAGAGTTCGTAATATACTATTTCGTTTTTCGTAAGGATATGCCGTCTACCGCTTATTGTCCGCTATTTAATTTTTACAATCGTTACGCCCGTTTCGCCCTCGCCGTATTTCCCGTAACGGTACTCGGCTACGTTTTTATGGGTACG
Source organism: Candidatus Scatosoma sp. (assembly GCA_045635025.1). Taxonomy (GTDB): domain Bacteria; phylum Bacillota; class Clostridia; order Christensenellales; family Borkfalkiaceae; genus Scatosoma. Next base: position 3,366 of record JAZRBK010000141.1, on the reverse strand, counting down.
CAAGAAATCGTGTATACCCGCACGCAGTTTTCCCGTACCGACTCCGTGTACGATTCGCACCTCTTCGAGATTAGCTATTACGGCAGAATCTAAAAACGCTTCCACCTCAGGCAACGCTTCGTGTACGGTTAGCCCGATTACGTTGATTTCAAGCGTAGGCGCGGGTCTTGGAGTCAAAGATTTGCTGACTTGTACGTTTTCTATCCGCCCGCCTTTGCTCTTTTCCTCTTTGCGTTTACGGTCAGTTTGCGTATTTTTCTCTTGGATTAGTATGGAAAGCTCACTAATTTTACTGCGAATACGCATATTTCCGCAAACAATTTCCGCTTCGCCCTTTTCGGGTCGGATTTTTTGCACGACTCCGTCGCTGTTGATACTCTTCACGTAAACGCGCATTCCGATTTTGAGCTCGGAGGCTTGGGCGTTTCTGTATTCGGGGCGCACGAGTTCTTCACTTTCCGTTTCATACGCCTTATCACTCAATTTATTTTTTAGCGTTCTCGCCTTGATTAAATCGGCTTCGGTAACTGTCTGTTGCGCGAAAATAGCCTCAATCTCTTGCAAGAGCTCCTCCGCGGCGGCAGAACGTTCGTTGATAATCCTACGGCTTTCTGCGCGAGCACCCGCTTGTAGTTTCTCTTTTTCCTTTTGGAGCTTTTCTTTTTCCTGTTCTAAAACGCGGAGTTTTTCCTGCCAAAGCGATTGCAAGCGGTTCGCTTCTTTTAACGTTTCTTCCGCCTGAATACGGCTCTCCTCCGCCGTACGAACGATATTTTCAAACTTTTGCGCGTCCTCGGAGAGATTGGAAAGCGCATCACTTAAAATGCTTTCAGAAAGCCCTAAACGGCGGGAAATCGCGAGCGCGTTACTCGACCCCGGTAACCCGATACGGATAACGTAAAGGGGTTGCAAGGTATCCGAATCGAATTCCATACACGCATTTTCAATTCCCCGTGCCGAAAACGCAAACTCTTTGAGCGAAGTATAATGCGTCGTGATTACCCCCACACAACCGCTTTTAAGCAAATGTGTAACGATAGCTTTTGCGAGCGCTTGCCCCTCGTCGGGGTCAGTACCGCCGCCGAGCTCGTCCACGAGCACCAAACAACGGGGAGTTACCCTTTCTACAATATGAATAATATTTGTAATATGCGAAGAAAAGGTAGAAAGACTTTCTTCAATGCTTTGTGCGTCGCCCACGTCGCAGTAAATCTCGTCAAACACGGACAAATTAGCGCGCTTTGCAGGCACGAACAGTCCACACATCGCCATCATACAAAAGAGCCCCACCATTTTGAGGGTAACCGTTTTTCCGCCCGTATTCGGTCCGCTAATCAATAAAAAGCGGTAATCTTTCCCCAGCGCAAGACTTACGGGTACGACTTTTTTTCTGTCGATAAGCGGGTGTCTGCCCATTTCAATAAAAATCTCGCCGCCCACGTTGATTTGCGGATTTACCGCTCCGATTTTATAGCCGTATTCCGCTCGGGCATACGCGCAGTCAAGCTCTTCTAAAACTTCCATATCCCGCGTAAGTTCGTCTGCAATAAATCCCGCGCGCCGAGAAAGTTCGCCTAAAATGCGCTCCACCTCCTCCCGTTCGTCCATCGTAAGAGAACGGAGCTCGTTATTCATTTCCAAAACCTCTTCGGGCTCGATAAAGAACGTCGCGCCGCTTGCCGAGCGGTCGTGGATAAACCCTTTTATATTGCGTTTATACTCCGCGCGAACGGGCAATACGTAGCGGTTATTCCGCATCGTAACAATCCCGTCTTGCAAATATTTCCCGTCGCTGCCCGATAAATATTCGGAAAGCCGAGAGCGAATACGCTCGTTCAAAGCACGGATTTCACGGCGGAGCGAATACAGTTTCTCACTTGCATAATCGCTCACCTCCTCGTCGTTTAAGATTTTCGTGCGGATATCTTCTTCCAAGCGTTCGTCGAAATAAAGTTTATCGGCTAACGCCTTCACGAGCGTAATTTCTTCGTCGGAAATCGACGTAACCGAGCGATAGGCTATGCGGGTAGAGCGGAGCAGATTTTCCACTTTCAAAAGTTCCCCGCAAGAAAGGGTCGAACCCTTTTTCGCGCGGGTAAGTTCGTCACCAAACGTAGGAAAGTTTTCTATTTTTGAAATCCCGTAACGGAATAATAAGGCTACGCATTCTTCCGTTTCCTTTAAGCGGCGTTTTGCCTCTATCGGGTCTGCCGTCGGATGCGTGCCAATTAGACGCGCCTTGCCGCCTTGCAGCGTTGCGTAAGTAGCCGCGATTGCAAGGATTTTATTCAGTTCCGTTTTTTCGATTGCGTGTTGATTCATTTCTTTTTCCTTACCGTGCGGGCTTAAAGAACGCCCCGTTTTTGATGTCCCGACGTGTATTTTAACGCGACGGTTTTTTGCTTTTCCGTATCCTCTCGGACAGATAAAAGCTCCGCACCCTTTTTGAAAACGCTCAAATCGCAAAGCGAGCCCGCCTTAGCCGCTCCTTCGCCGATTAACGTTGCGCAGTTATATACTTCAAATCGGCAATTCCCCTTTCCGTCCGTATAACGGCGCACGGGGAACTCTCTCCCGTCCTCGTCCGTGAGCACGTACAAATCCCGTTTTTCGCAAGCAGAACAGGATTTTGCAAACGGGCAATAACAAAGGTCCATAAGCTTGATATCCCCGAGCGTTAGCGCAAACGCCTTTTCGCCCGAAAGCGGGATTGCTTCTTTCTCGCTCAATTCCTTAGAAATCGCGTAATATTGCACTTGCTGGATTTGTAAAAGATTGGCTATTGCAACGCCGTTGGTCAGATTTAAGCCCGTACCTGCAAAGATTTTGATATTCCGCGAGATAGCAAACTGCAACCCGCCGTAATTTTCTACGTATACGCCGTCCAAACCGTTTTCCGTCAACGCACGCGCGATTGCAAACTCGTCCTCCGAAGTAGCAAACGCAGGATAATACAAGTATTTTTCAAAATCCCCCGCCAAAAAGCTATGCGGCAAAGGGGCGTTATAGTCGGTCGGTTTATAAACGGCTATATCCGCGCCAATCCCCTCGAAATTAGAAGCGACGACGGCAAGTTTTCCATTCTCGCCCGTCGATAGATACTTAGCAAGTTCTTTTTGGATAAGCGGAGCTCGTCTGCCCGCAACCTTTTCACAAAGCTTTTCGAAATACGCCCTCCGTAAACCGTTAAGCATAGATTTGGGAATAAAGATATTCCCACGCAGTTCCACCTTTTCAAACCGCACGTCGATAGGTAAGCCGTCCGTTTTGGAAAAGCAGGTTTTTAATTCCTCTACTGTAAGCGCACGGGTATTGGCAGAAAGCAAAATCTCCTCGCTTTCCAAAGCAACCCCGCCCCCCTCGACG
>JAZRBK010000140.1:0-3433 GCA_045635025.1 Candidatus Scatosoma sp. | reverse complement strand
TACATTCTTTGCTAATCGCTCCGCCGACGGGTTGCGTAAGCTCTTCGTCGTAATACCAAGCAACAAATCCCCAATCGGTGTTTCTATCGGGATAATAGGTTTCTTTCAATGCGCCAACCTCTACGCTATCCCCTTCCCAATAATACTTCGGATACGACTTACCCGTGAGCCACATATCTTTGGGAACGTCAATTGCGCCTTCTCCGTAGACAACGATTTGATAGCTTACCGTACATTTGCTTTGGACTTTTACCTTTGCGTACAGGGAAATATTGCCCGTCGTTTCTACGGAAATCCCCGCGAACTCATTCGTGCAAGCCTCTTCCGTATACCAAGCGGATACTGAATATCTCTTATTCTCCCCGTTGGGTGCGCCTTGAAGTTCGTCCACCGTCGTTACCGCACCACCTACGTAAGCCGTAGGGTACTCCCCGTTTTGCACCTTCAAAACTTCCCACTCCGCAAGCGATTTTACCGCTCCGTCCTCGGAAATAACGTAATAGGAAATGGTATATTCTATAAGTTCCGTTTCCGTCGTGAGTTTCGCATACAACGTCAAAGCACCTGTCATCTTAGAGGTAATCCCCTCGAACACTTTCGTGCAAGCCTCGTCCATAAACCAGCCTTGGAATAAAACTTTTGCAATTTGTGCTTCGGTAGAAACGTCGTAATACGCTTTCAAATTATCCACTTTCGTTTCTTTGCCGCGTTCGTACTGGTTAGGGTACGCGCCGTTTTCTTTCCAAGCCGTCTGGGGAACGTCTTGCTTCGTTCCGTCAAGCACTGCGGAGTACGTTATATCGTAATAGACCGGTGCGGGACGGTATTCGGGATTGTTATCGTCGCCACCGCAAGCGGTAAACGCGAATAAGCCAAGTAATACCCCTAAAATTAAACAAATAATTTTCTTCATTTTATCCCCTTAACGAACGGTTTTTTATGCCGTACAGCCCGCCGTTCGTAATTTCGATACTGTTATTATAACACACGTACCCGTGCTTGTCAATCACTTTTGAAGCTTTTCCGTTAAACCCACCGTAACCTTTCTTAAAAACGTTTCAAGTCCGTGCCAATAAAGGGAACTTCTCTAAACGCTTCTGGATTTTCGCGAATGATAAAATCGATATACTTTTCTATCAATTTCGCCATATAATATAGCCCATCGGCGACATATGCCCGCCGAGATAATGAAGAGAAATAAAAACGCAAAAGAAAACGGGGCTAAATAGCCCCGAACAACCAAAGCATAAGCAGACCTAAGCCAATCAAGATAATCGCGCAGACAGGGAAAATGGTTACGAACGCCGCCCCTATCATTGCGAGCATATCTTTTTTACTTACGCCGCCCTCCTCTTCGAGCTGTTTTTTCAGCTCCTTTTCCTTTTCTTTGGCTCTTTTTCTAAACTCTTTTCTGTTTCCCATAGCTTATTTATGCTCTACTTTCAACTCTTCCAAACGAGAAGATTTCTTTTCCATTTTCGGAAGTTCGAACAAGTAATTGCCCTCTTCGTCCATTTTCTTATCCAAGAAATGGCAAGCTACGAAATGTCCTTCTTCCACCTCCACGAGCGGGGGCGGTACGCGCTTACATTTTTCGCACGCCATAAAACATCTCGTATGGAACTTACACCCTGACGGCGGACGAATCGGACTGGGGATATTCCCCTCCAAAATAATCCGTTCTTTCTTCAAATCCTCAGGGTTCGTCGTGGGAATAGAGCTAAGCAACGCTACCGTATACGGGTGTCTGGGGTCTTTGAATATCGTTTCTGATTCCGCAAGTTCCACGATATTGCCAAGATACATTACGGCAATACGGTTGGAAATATAGCGCACGACCGACAAGTCGTGGGAAATGAACAGATACGTAAACTTTTCCTTTTCTTGTAATTCCTGCAACAAATTGATGATTTGCGATTGAATGGACACGTCGAGCGCGGAAACGCACTCGTCGCAAACGACGAACTTAGGTCTTACCGCTAAGGCACGCGCAATACAGATACGCTGTCTTTGCCCGCCCGAGAATTGGTGGGGATAACGGTGCAACATATAATCCTGCAAACCGCACTCACGCATCGTTTTTAAGATATATTCTTGCATCTTCGGCGAACCGTGTTTGAAAAACTTATGCGTAACGAGCCCCTCTTCGATAATTTGACCAATCGTCATACGGGGGTCGAGCGAAGAATACGGGTCTTGGAATATGATTTGCAAATCCTTCCGTAAAAAGCGCATTTCATTGTATTTCAATCTCGCAAGGTCAATACCGTCGTCCAAATACTCCTCGTATTTTTGGAACTCTTCGTTATTGGCGTATTCTGCTTTTAAGGCGTTGAGCGCCTCGTCCGCTTGTTCGCGGCGGGATTTTAACCGCGCATATTCCTCTTCCACCGCGCCAAGTCTTGCTTGCACGGAGGCGAGCTTTTTCTCAGCGGCAGTCTTTGCCTTTTCGTCCTTAGCGTTGGAAACCTCCGAGACGTAGAAATCCACGTACGTACTAACGTCCGCTTGCTTGGCTTTATTTTTCGCCAACTCCACATCGATTTCGTACCGTTTCAAAAGCGCCGCCGCGCCTTTGTTTATATCCGCCACCGCCATAAACCCGCCGAGGATTTTCGCTACGTTCATAAACGCCGAGCGCGCGTTCGCTACCGCTAAGTTCTTGTTTTGAAGTTGGAAGAACGTCGCTTCTTCCCCAAGCGCTTCGCACTCCGCAGTCAATTTATCCGCCTTTGCTTGCGCATCCTTATATTTACGCACGTATTTGGGTGCGTGGCGTAAAGTGTCCTTGATATAGCGCGGTGCAATCTCCGACGCGGAACGCCCGTAATACATCGTATTCCCCGCCGTCTGCTCGTAAAGCTGCAACAATACCCGACCAAGCGTGGATTTCCCGCAACCCGACTCGCCTACGATACCAATCGTTTCGCCGTCGTGAATATCGAGCGTGATTTCCTCGTTCGCCCGAACGTAGAGCCGTTCTCTTTGAAAAATAGAGCTCTTCGCAATAGGGAAATATTTTTTAAGATTCGTGATGGACAACAATTTTTTGGTGTTCGACACTTCTGCGTTCCTCCTTGTTAGGATAAAAACATCTGATAAACTGACCCGCTACGTTTTCACGAAGTTCAGGTTCTTGGTCTATACATTTTTGCGTACAGTACTTACAGCGAGGCGCAAACTTACACCCTTTCGGTAAAGCAAGCGGGTGCGGTACGCTACCGGGAATCGGTTCTAATTTCTGCCCGACGTTCTCCATACGGGGAATGGACATCATTAACCCCTCGGTGTACGGATGACTGTACTTACAATCGGTAAATATAACTCGCGCCGACGTCTTTTCTACGACCTGCCCACAGTACATAACGACGACGTCGTCCGCCATCTCGTTAATAACCCCTAAATCGTGCGTTATGAAAATGATGGAAGTTCC
>JAZRBK010000139.1:0-1763 GCA_045635025.1 Candidatus Scatosoma sp. | reverse complement strand
CATACAAAGTAGGCGTAGGATACCCCTTGCCGTCAAACGACGCAAGATACACGAGTAAATAGAAAATCACGACTGCCGCAAGCGAACCGGAAAACCGTTTTCCAAGCGAGTCCATTGCGTACATATTTCTGTTAAAACCGTTGGTGTAGCTCGCACGGCGCTTGAAAAGCCAACCAAGCCGCTTAAACGAACGAAGCGCGTTAAACACCACCGCAAGGAGCAAGAACACGTAGAAGAGCGAACTTAAAACGCCGCCGAGTTCCACAGCGCTCATAGACAGAAGATTGCCCAAAACACAACCGAAACCGCCCTCAAAAATATCCACGATGGGTTTATAGAACGTAAGCACGGGTAAAACCGCGTCGTTCGCGCCTAATGCCGTGCCATTCAGAAGCGGAAAGTAAAGCACCGCCGCCGCCAACGCAAGCGAACCGAGTAAATACAAAACGCCGACGAACTTTGCTCTGCGTTGCACCGTCTTAACGCGTTTTCTAACGTACGAGATTTTTGATTGCGTTCTTTTCATTTCCTTATCATTCTCCTTTCCCTTATTTTTCGACGTCTTGCCCGTCCGCAGCATCAAAGGGCTCGGGCTGTATACTGCTTTGCGCATATTGCGAATACGACTGTTCCACGTAGAAATAAGCTTCCTTATCGTCGATATCGTCCTCTTTCTCTTTCGGTAAGCGGAAAAGGCTCAGCTCTGCCACTACGCCGACGAGCGCTAACGCTCCCACAAGCAGTAAATCTCCCGTAAACGCTTGGTCGATATACGCTTCCGGTTGAAGCAGTTGCCAAACGAGGAAGATACCCGCCACCGCTACCGCCAACAGAACGGAATAGATGAGAAAACGTCTCCTGCCCGAAGCTTTCGCGCCGTCTATCTCAAACTCGCGCGGGCTTACCGCATAACCAATCCAGCCGCAAACAATCGCTAAAACAAGCAAACACAAAACCGGTATTATCGCCGCCCAAGCGGTTACGGCAAGCTCCTGCCAAAGAACGCCCACCGCGGATTTTTCAATATTCGCATCGCCTACCGAGAAGAAAATCATTATCGCTCGGTAAACGATTTCCGTCTTAATGAGTACGTACAAAACGGCTACGCACAGGGCAAGTTGGATTATATTCCGAACGAACGGAGCTACGTTTCCTACCGTACGTTTTTCTTCCGTTAATTCGCCGTTTTGCATAGAGAACAGGCTCACGTTTCCGCCGATAGCGCCACAAAGGAAATGGACGAACAGTCCGCAACCGAGCGAGCCCCACGCAAACAGGTTGAGCTTTGCCTCAAATATTAAATATATCAAAATATGTAACTCTATCGTAAAGGCAAACGAACGGGAAAACGTCTTTCCCATATCGTCCATTGCGTATGCGTTACGGTTCACGCCGTAGACGCGGCTCGCCTTGCGTTTGAAAAGCCATTTTAATTTCACGAGCATTTTGATACAAGCTATCGACAAAACGAGCAAAGCTACGCCGTAAAGCCCGAACGCCGTCAACCACTGTTGGGTAACGGTAAAGGTTTTGATACGTTCTAAATCGGAAAGCAAGCCTAAAACCCCGAGCGAACGTTCCCCCTCGGGCAACTGCACTTGCATAAACGAAAGTACCGCAAACGCAGTTAAAAGGAACGTCCCTAAAAGATACAAAAGCCCTACACGCTGCGCGCGGCGATGCATTTTGGATATGCGCTGTCTTATCGTGGTATAACGTTTCCCCGCTGCATACGCGCCCGTGTAAGGCATCGTCCTTTCTCC
>JAZRBK010000138.1:0-4020 GCA_045635025.1 Candidatus Scatosoma sp. | reverse complement strand
TCGTTTGTGAAAATACCGACGAGAAGCAAAAACGCAGGAATGAAGAAGAGATACGACCACTTCGGCAAACGGTATCCGTCGGGCTTTCTGATATACTGTGTCACGAAGATGCCAATCAAGGGGATGAGCAGCATCGGTATGTAGAAGGCGTACCAAAGGTAGCGCACAAGGGTATCGGTGTTGTTCGGGAAGAACTCCCATTTCGCCGTTTTCGTAAGCAACCAAAGCACCATAAGCGAACCTACCAACACAAGAAAAATTCGCACTTGCTTGTTTACAATACGACGGCGTAAAGATTCCGTCCAAACCACAGCTATACTTATATGTATTGTCGCGCGTATAATGGTTAAAAGCGTAGGCGGAAACAGCGTAGGCATTTCCCGGAGAACGCTCCGCAAAATAGATGCGATAATAAGCAAAACTGCTACGATTATAGCGTTTGTAAGAAGTATTTTCTTTTGTTTTTTCATACTCTCAACCCCGTTTAGGCTAATAAAAATCAATTTATTATACCATATTTCTGCAAAAAAATCAAGAATAAACCCTTATACGGAATAATTTTTACGGTTTTAAGGGAAATATGTTTATCCGACTTCGCAAATAAAGTCAATGGGAAACGCCTTTTATTTATAAAATCTATTTAACCGAACCCGATTTTTCTTGTTTTTCGTAATAATTGCTTATTTCCATTTCCAATACCGCTAATAGACTTTCGAGCTTGTCGGGCGGTATTTCTTTTATATCTGGAACGCCGTTTATATAAACTTTTAAGCCTAATTCGTTTATTACTGATAGCGCAATACCTTTTTTATTTTATAAATAAACTTCAACTGTGTAAATTGATTATCTCTTTTTTCTTTTGTTTCGCGTATTCGTATGCAACCTTTGTTCCGCTGTTTGGTTGATAGCTTGTTGCCGAGCGTTTGGATTGTTTTCTTAACGGCGGTTTGTACGTTTCATCATAATAAAACACGCAAAAATCGCTGGTGTTTATCATTTCTTGGTTGCGTTCCACGTACCGCGCCATGCCTGCATTTGCGATTCTTTCGGGCATATACGTATCTTCAAAATCTTGAAGAATATAGCCAATATACGGCTCACCAAGTTCGGGGTAATACATACGAACATAAACGCGTTTAATATGGGGGTATTCTTCCTTTAATTCGGCAAGTATCTCTTGGCATAAATCGTCAAAATGGCTTTTACTTCCAAATAAGAATTTGCTTACGTCTTTTTCAGTTATCAACCAAATAACTGTTTTCATAAGCTTTTCGCGCAATTCGGGGGTGGATTTGGTGTTTCTATGACCGAAGAAAGAACACGTTTTCATATTTACTCCGTTAAAGCAAAAAGAACCGTTGAAAACATATACTATGCTTTCAAGCGGCTCTTTGCCTTTGATTAAATTAACTAAAAAAGATGCCGCATACCTTACGATACACGGCATCGTAGAATATACCTTTCTCGTAAGTCTGCGACAACTCTTTTCTCAACAATTCAATAATATATTTCAATCACGGATTTTGGAAAAACGATAAGAGATATAATCCTACCACGATTATATCCGTAATTTCAAAAAATATATAAAATTAAATAGTTGTTGCCTTTTTCAAAAAAGGCTAAAAGAATTGTCGCAAAATTATTATACGCTATTTTTCAAATAAAGTCAATGGGAAACGCCTTTTATTTATAAAATCTATTTAACCGAACCCGATTTTTCTTGTTTTTCGTAATAATTGCTTATTTCCATTTCCAATACCGCTAATAGACTTTCGAGCTTGTCGAGCGGTATTTCTTTTATATCTGGAACGCCGTTTATATAAACCTTTAAGCCTAATTCGTTTTCCGTTTTTATTTCTATCATAATAAACCTCCTCACTTATAAGCCATAAAACAGCTTATTTTTTAGGGTGTTTTTCAAAGATTGTAGATAAACTTGGGATAAAACGCTAAATTCAGTATCAAAAACCGTCTGCGCCGTCAAGGGTAAAAAATATTTTGCATTTTTCCCTAAATATTACGCCATTACAAAATTTTTTTTCCTTTTTCCTTGACTGCTTGCCAATTTTTGATTTTTTGGTTATGTGAAAATTTTTTGCGAAAAAATTTTCCCTTATTTCGTTCAAACTTTGGGTAAAGTTTGGGTGGTGGATAGCTCTTGTTTGTCCTTTGGATATCCCAAGTTTATTCCCTTTTGGACGAGCAAATATTAAAATAGAAATAGAATTAAAATTCGGAGGTATAAAATATATGAAATCAGCAGTTATTTACGCACGTTATTCGAGCGAACGGCAAACGGAACAATCCATCGAAGGACAGCTTCGCGTTTGTAAGGAATATGCCGAACGGAATAACATTACAATCGTTGATACTTACATTGACCGTGCTATGACGGGTACAAACGACAATCGAAACAAGTTTCAAAAAATGCTACGTGATAGCAACAAGCGTATTTGGGATATGGTTCTTGTATATAAACTTGATAGATTTTCCCGTAATAAATACGAAATGGCTATGCACCGCAAGACTTTACGTGATAACGGCATACGTCTTGTATCTGCAATGGAAAACATACCCGACACGCCAGAAGGTATTATTCTTGAATCACTTTTAGAAGGTATGGCAGAATACTACTCGGCGGAACTTGCTCAAAAGGTACGGCGTGGATTAAACGAGAACGTTCAAAAAGGTAAATATTTAGGCGGACATATATTATATGGATATCGCGTAGAAAATAAGCATATTTTCATCAACGAAAATGAAGCTGAAATCGTAAGATATATATTTCAACAATATATAAACGGGGCTATTATTAAAGAATTACAAAAACAGCTTACAGAGCAAGGTATTTTCCACAACGGTAAACCGTTTGGGCAAAACACAATATATAATATGTTGAAAAACGAGAAATACGCAGGGCGTTTCCATTATAACGGCAACGTATATACAAATATCTATCCGCGCATTGTTTCAGAAGAAATATTTGAAAAAGCAAAGGAGTTACTGCAAGAAAATCAATACGGAAAACGTAGCCTTGAAGTTGTTTACTTGTTGCGTGCAAGATTGTTTTGTGGATATTGCGGGAAACCAATGGGCGCAGAAACAGGTACTTCCAAAAACGGTAGAATCAATTATTATTATAAATGTGCTGGACGAAAGAAAAACAGCGGTTGCCTAAAAGAGAATATAAAGAAAAAAGACTTGGAAGATATTGTCATTGAAACGACATTTCAAGTCATAGGAAGTGAAGAAAATATATCAATAATAGCCGACAAAATTATGGCTATAAATGAACAACGAATACAAAGCCAATCCGTTTTGAATTTGCTTTATGCGGAAAAAGACGAAACGCAACGCTGTATCGAGAACTTGATAAAAGCGATGGAACAAGGTATTTTAACCGCATCCACGAAAGAACGTTTGGAAGAACTTGAAGAAAAGTTACAAATGCTTAAAACGAATATTATTATTGAAGAAAGCAAGGCTACGGAAAAACTAACGAAAGAAGATATTATCAAATATCTGAAAACATCGCTTAAAAACGAACCAAGCAAAATGATAAGACTGCTTGTAAATAAAGTGCTTTTATTCGACGATAAAATCAAAATCCATTACAACTTTACAGACAAACAAACTCCCGACACGAATTGTCGGGAGTTTGTCATTTCAGCAGACTTGATACATAATACTTATGTATCAAAGTATAATAAAAACGAGCTGAACATAGGTGTTCAACTCGTTCAATCTTGGCTGAGTGTATTCAATTTGAACACCTGCAAGTAAAGGCATATTTTGTTCATAATATCCCTTTTCGCCCTTATAAAATTCATTTTTAGTATCACAAGACCAACGCATATAAGATAATGCGCTTGCGGTGCTTAAATCTTCCATTTCGTTTAAAAGCTCTTTTCTTATAGCTAAAACTTCGCTTGCAGATTTTGCATCCTTAATGCCCTTAATAGCAACTTCAAATGCATTTTTTGCGCGCTCTACTTCATATCTTGAATAAGGTATATCGCG
>JAZRBK010000137.1:0-2892 GCA_045635025.1 Candidatus Scatosoma sp. | reverse complement strand
TCCTTGAATTGTTTCTATTAGTATGGACGGGTAGCGGCTGCGGCCGCCAAAGGCCGCCAGGCAACCGACCAGGGAGAGCAAACCAAGCGGCACAGGCGCGGCTGCCGCAGAGGCCGCACGCGGCCGACTGGGGGGGCACGCGACGCTTGCCGCGCGGCTGCGGCCGAGGCTGGCGCGCTGCCGCTCTGATTGCGGACTTCCACTTGTCGCTGGTGCTGATCGCACCGACTCCGCGCAAAGTCCTGGCTTTGCCCGATCTGATTGGCGCGCGGATTGCCGCGCTCGTTGTTGGCTGCTCCGCAGCGGCTGAATAATGCGAAGGTCGCGCCAACGGCCTACCGCATACGGACAATATCATAACTCGTTCTGTCGCGCTAGTCTGCCCCGACACGAATGTCGTACTATATGCCTATCACGCGTAACCGCCTGGCAGTAGCCTGCGCTGCCTGGTGGTTAGCGTCACGCTCAGGTGGTCGCCCGCCTGAGCGAAGGGCGGCTGGGTGGGGCGAAGGCGGGCGGGAGACTCGCGCACGGGAGTAGCCTGCACGGCCTTTGAAACTACCCAAATTGCGCAAAACTCGAATTTTGTAGCGGCGGCAGCCGCGAGGGTACACCGCGGAGCAGCGCGGAGCGGTGCGAGGCAAGACAGAACGCAGCCGAGCCGAACAGTGCGCGCGCTAGCGCGCATTGTACAAAATGCAGCAGAGTTTTGCGTAAATTGGGGAATAACGGCCAATCCCATACGGGCAACCAAGCCGCCCGCGGTAACGGCGGCGGCAGCGGCGCGCATCGGGCCGCCAGGGCTGCGCGTAGCGTCTGCCCTGGCTGGGTGGGTGGGCGGGCACACGCGATCAGCCTGGGCAAGCGTTCGGGTGAGTTCCTGGTGCGATCGGAACGGGCGTGCGATCCTGGTGCGATCCTGGGCGATCCTGTGCAAAACCTGTGGAAAAGTTAAGTTTGCTATACCAAAATTGGAAAAATCGGTGCAAAATACAACATATTTGGATACAAAAAGACACCAAAAGCGGCACTTTTCGTGTCGTTTTGGTGTCGTTTCGCGTCGTTTTCGTGTCGTTTTCGTGCGCTTTCGCGTCGTTTCGCGTCGTTTCGCGCACAAAATATCAGAATGGCAGATCGCTATTAACTATAGCAGGTCGCCTTGGTATGTACTTTTTAATGCGGTCTGTCGTGGTACTGATAACGCAATATCTTGTGTTTGTGGATTTGTTCCACATATTATGCAAATGCAAATCAGAAATAGCGCGATCATGGTCAAAATATCCTTTGACCAAGTGCATATCGCGCAGATTAACCAGCAAATAAACAGAGTTTTTCATATTATTCGGCTCCTTTCAAGCGTCCGTTTCGCGCGGCTTTCTGATAAGATTCGCGGCCGTTGCCGTGCTGATCTGTTCAAACCTTTCATAGGTATTCGTATGAAAAGACCAGCGATATATCACGCGCTGCAGCAGCGGGCTGCGGCAATCTCCGCAAGCAGCGTACGGTGTCTGCTCGTCCAGGTCGTCGCCAAACTCAAAGACCTGGCGCGCATCTTTGATTACACCGCCATACGCGGTGAGTCGCTTGCCCTGGATCGCGTCTACGAAGTGACGAAAGCACTCCAGGGGCATATCGCCCATTGCGTCGTCCTTGATCGTGTACTTGAAAGTTTCAAGGATTGCTTTGTGTAAATCGGGCGTAGCGTCCGAGTCCATGCCGCCAGCGGTCAAGTCCTCTATGTAGGTGAAGTCCGTGACGGGATCATAATCGATACGCAGCGCGCTTTTCCAAAGGCTGCGGAGCATTTCATGCGCATCATACGCGCTTGGCGCGCTTGCTGCGGGCATAAGGATAATTAAGTGGTAATGGGGGTGAAATGTGCGGGCTTTGGCGTTGTATGTGATCTCGACGCGTCGCGCCCAGCCCTTAAACAGGGCTTTCGGCTGCTTGCGCTGCAGCAACCTGTTCCAGGCTGTCGCCATGCGCTCTAGCGTGCCTTTGAGATCAGGGATTTCGCAATTACGCAGCGTAAGCGTCAAAAATGCCGCCTTGTATTGGTCAAGGTCGTTGATATAAGCAAGAGTCTGCTGCATTTCGACGGCTTGCTGGAGTGATAAACGCCAGGCGCACGTGGGGCACACGCGATCACGGCAGAGCATTGCTGACGAGGTATGTGTGCGGCCGCAATCGGGGCATTTCCCGTGCAGCACAAAGTTGGCGCAGTTGTACATTCTTTGACTCCTTTCGTAGAACTTGGCGGCTGTCTGCATAAAATCCCAGCCTTCCAGGTCATTTCCGCTATCAAACGCCTTGCGCATTTTTCGCTTGTAGAGGTAATGCACGGAAAGCATCTTTGCAGCAATTTTGGCCGATGCCGCCTTGTGATCTTGCCAGGCTAGCAGCCTGTTCGTGTGGGGTTTCTTTTCCTCTTTCGGAACTACAAGGGAAAAGTCCTTCTCATAAATGATCTCGTTGCCCTCTTTGGTGGCAATTTCCGAGGCAATTTCAAGCGCATCACGCTTGACAAAGCCATAATCTCGTGGTATAATGAAGTCGTACATAGGTGGTTTTCAACTGCCTTTCTGCGGGAGTGTTGGCGCGCTCCCGCTTTTTCTTTTATTATATCATAGTTGCCCGCAAAAGTCAATAGAATTTTGTAAACAATTCAAGCGAATTCGCGGGCGATCGCGTCGCGTTGCTCCGCTCGGAGTGAGCCGCTGCGCGGCTGGTTTTATCCCTTGGGGTGAAAAATCCTTGAATTGTTTCTATTAGTATGGACGGGTAGCGGCTGCGGCCGCCAAAGGCCGCCAGGCAACCGACCAGGGAGAGCAAACCAAGCGGCACAGGCGCGGCTGCCGCAGAGGCCGCACGCGGCCGACTGGGGGGGCACGC
>JAZRBK010000136.1:0-3103 GCA_045635025.1 Candidatus Scatosoma sp. | reverse complement strand
CAGGTCAAGGAAATGGGCGGGGACGTCTTCGTGGCGGTGGACGTACTCGGACGTTTACAGACGAATAAAGAACGCGTAAGTACGCTCGGCGTTTTGTTACAGTCGCTCGATTTAATGGATAATCACCGCACGAAACGGGCGCGGCTTGACGGCAAAGATATCATAGATTTATGGTTAGAACCCAACCTCGAAGATATGAGCCAATACTCCTTAAAACGGATTGATTTCGCGCTGAAAAAGGGGTATGAGCTTGGGAAAACGTACGCGGAAGAAATTAAGAAAAAACTCTATACGTAAGAAAAAGCTAAGGGGCAGGTATGGATTTATTTGATTTTAACAACAATGAAGAAACGGCAAAACCGCTCGCGGAACGTATGCGCGCGAACTCCTTGGACGAGTTCATTGGACAAAAGCATATCGTCGCGGAAGGGTGTTTGCTCCGTCGCGCGATAGCTACCGACAGGCTGGGTAGCTGTATTTTTTGGGGACCTCCCGGTTCGGGAAAAACTACCCTTGCGAATATTATCGCGCTCCGCACGAACGGGGAGTTTATCAAGCTCAACGCCGTCAACGCAGGGGTAGCGGACGTGAAAAAAGCAGTGGAAACGGCGCGGGAAAATCTGAAACTTTTCAACAAACGCACCTATCTGCTTTTGGACGAGTGCCACCGTTTTAATAAAACGCAGAGCGATTCCCTGTTACCCGCAATCGAGCAGGGTACGATTATCTTTATCGGTTCGACGACGGAAAATCCTTACGCTTCGATGACGCCCGCTATCGTATCCCGTTGTCGGGTGTTCGAGTTTAAGCATTTGACGGACGAGGAAATCGTCGGCGCGCTCAACCGTGCGCTCAAAAGCCGACACAAGGGGCTTGGGAAACAGAATATTCTCGCCGATGAAGAAGCGGTTTTGCATATCGCTCGAACGGCGGGCGGCGATTTGCGGACGGCGTATAACGCCTTAGAACTTGCCGCGCTTACCACCGAGCCCGATAGCGAGGGCAGAGTGCATATTACGCTCACGGATGCGGAACAGTCTATTCAGCGTAAAGCCCTTTCGTATAACCAAGATTCCTATTACGATTTTCTTTCGGCGTTTTGTAAATCGCTTCGGGGGAGCGACGCCAACGCTGCGCTCTATTATGCTATGCGTTTAATCGAGGGCGGTTGCGACCCTATGCTCGTGGCAAGGCGGCTTGTCGTACATTCCGCCGAGGACGTGGGAATGGCAGACCCGCGCGCCTTACAAATCGCGACTTCCGCGATGTACGCTTTGGAGAAAATCGGTTATCCCGAAGCGCGGATTCCGCTTGCCGAGGCGATTATTTACGTGTGCGAGGCGGAAAAGAGCAACTCCGTCGTAACCGCTATGTACGCGGCGATTGAGGATGCGAAAACGGTGCGCGACGACAACGTACCGCCCTATCTGAAAGACAATTCGTTTGGGGGGAAAGAGGACAAGGCGCAAAGCGGTAAGTATAAGTATCCCCACAACTACGGCGGGTACGTCGAACAACAGTATTTGCCCGATTCGCTCAAAGACAAGGTGTATTATACGCCGAGCGGAAACGGCTTTGAAAACGAAGTCAAAGAAATCAGAAAACGCAAAGGAAAAAAGAACTGAAAACGCACGCTTTACTTGTGGATTTTCCTGTTAGGGGTAGGGCAGGTATGCGTTGAAAGATAAAAACGGAGAGGAAAGGCTATGAAATGTTTATACTGTGACTGTACGGAAAGTAAGGTAATCGATTCCCGTTCGGCTGACGATTACAGAACGATTCGCCGTCGGCGTGAATGTGCGAGCTGCGGCAGACGGTTTACTACCTATGAAACGATAGAAGTAACCCCCGTGCTCGTGGTAAAAAACAACGGAACGCGCCAATCGTTCAACGCGGAAAAAATCCGTAACGGCGTGATTAAATCTTGCGAAAAACGCCCCGTGCCGATGTCGGTTATCGATGACCTCGTCGCGGATATTTCCAAGCAAGTGTATAACAGTATGGAAAGTGAAATTACGACGAAAGCTATCGGGGAAATGGTTATGGAACGGCTCAAAAAAGTGGACGAAGTCGCGTACGTGCGTTATGCGTCCGTGTACCGTTCTTTTAAGGACCTTTCCTCGTTTATGTCCGAGCTCAAACAAATGATGAAAGCGGACAAGGCGGAAAAGAAAAACGGCGGCGTATAAGTTGTATAAAGAGGTTAAAAAGGTGGCGAACACGAAAAAAGTGCTTGTCGGCGGCGTGGCAATCGGCGGCGGCGAGCCTATTAAAATCCAATCGATGACGACGACGAAAACGGCGGACGTGGAAAAAACGCTCGCACAAATCCACGCGCTCGAAAACGCGGGCTGCGAAATTGTTCGGGTAGCGATAGCGGACGAAAAAGACGCGGTAGCCGTGAAAGAGGTCGTGGAAAAATCCCGCGTGCCTATCGTTGCGGATATTCATTTTTCGCATAAGCTCGCGATAACTTCGATAGAAAGCGGCGTGCAAAAGGTACGGATTAATCCCGGGAATATCGGCGGAGAAAAAGAAATCCGCCGTGTAGCCGACTGTGTGCGCGCTCATAAAATCCCCGTACGCGTAGGGGCGAATACGGGCAGTATTGAAAAACACTTTTTAGAAAAATACGGCAAAAACGAGTATTCACTCGTGGAAAGCGCGCTCTATAACGTATCGGTTTTGGAAAAATACGGCGTGGAAGATATCGTGATTTCCGTAAAAGCTTCGTCTGTGCCGCTCACGGTGAATGCGTATACGTTGTTGGCGCAAAAAACGAATTATCCCTTGCATTTGGGGGTAACGGAAGCGGGGACGACGGAAGCGGGCGTGATTAAAAGCGCGGTGGGGATAGGAAGCTTGCTCTTAAACGGGATAGGGGATACTATCCGCGTTTCGCTTACAGACGACCCCGTAAAAGAGGTGGAGGCGGCAAAGCATATTTTGCGCGCTTGCGGCTTGGATAGGGAATACGTGGAAGTCGTCGCTTGTCCGACTTGCGGGCGTTGCAGTTGGGAGAGTATGGCGTTAGCCGAAAAAGTATCGGCGTTCGTAAAACCGTACAAAAAGCGGGCAAAAATTGCGGTAATGGGTTGCGTTG
>JAZRBK010000135.1:0-2216 GCA_045635025.1 Candidatus Scatosoma sp. | reverse complement strand
CTTTTTGCAAGCAGTAAAAAAGGGCAAAAGGCAAACAAGGAATAGAGAAGCGATCGTGAAAAATTCACGCTTCAAAGTACCTAAAAACGCAGTTTTTTTCGCTAAAAAATTTTTCATAGTTCCATTATATTAAAAAAAGGTTGAAAACATACCCAAATATTTTCGTTTATACGGTTGATTTTTTTCTTTTAATATGTTAAAATAGTATAAATACAATGGGAGGAGAAGTATATGCGCGTGGATAAAGTCGTATTACGCGCCGCTTTGAGTACGGTGGCTGCTATCGTCGTATTGTTCGGCTTTATGATTTTTACGCTCTGTTACGTGTACCCTTCCACGATGATGAACATTGCTTACGACCTTGGTATGGAGAACGCGAGCATTACTTGCGCCAAACGTTCGTATGAGCGTTCGGGCGAAGTGTATTATATCGCATTCGCAACCGAAACGGCGATTATAGAGGAGAATTACGAGCAAATCGCCGCTTGCGGAACGCTCTTTACGGGCGACGAGGAGTTTTCTCAGTATTGCGACCGCCGTAACGGCGAACTCGGGACAAGCCTTAACGGCTCGTATGAACAGTACGTTTACGGGCAAGTATGCGTTGCGGAATACAAACTCGGCGACAAGGAAAAAGCGGTGGACGACGCCTTTGCATATTTGGGAAACACGTTCCCGAAAAATAATGCGGTGGAGGCGGTACTCGTTGCGGCTATCGGCGAAAAGGACGAGGCTAACATCAACAAGATAAAAGGGAAAATGGCAGGTTTGCAAAACACCCTCTCGGAAACGGACAGAGCGCATTTCGAGGAAGTGTTTGCCTTGCTCCAAAATGGATAAATGGATTGAGCGCGCCAAGAGCGAGCCGTCCATTTATTTGCATAATAAAGCGAAATCAAGCTTTTGCGTTTGCGTGAAAAAACGCTAAGTTTGAGTAAAAAACACCAAGAAAAAAATAAAAGATATATATACAAGGAGAAATACCTATGAGCAAAATTGTAAAAGAAGGATTGACTTTTGACGACGTACTTTTGATTCCGCAAGCGTCTAACGTTTTACCCAACGACGTATCGCTGAAAACGCAGTTGTCGGATAAAATCAAACTTAACCTGCCTCTTATGAGCGCGGCAATGGATACGGTAACGGAAAGCCGTATGGCGATTGCGATGGCGCGCGAAGGCGGTATCGGTATGATACACAAAAATATGTCGATTGAAGAGCAAGCTTCCCACGTCGATAAGGTAAAACGTAGCGAGCACGGCGTTATAACCGACCCGTTTTTCCTCGCACCCGATAATCTTGTAAAGGACGCGGTAGCGTTGATGGAAAAATACCGTATTAGCGGTGTTCCTATCACGCACGAGGGCAAGCTCGTGGGGATTTTAACCAACCGCGACTTGCGTTTTGAAAGCAATTTCGAACAGCCCATTTCCAATATTATGACAAAAGAGGGGCTCGTAACCGCTCCCGTAGGCACGTCGCTTGCGGAAGCGCAAAAAATCCTTGGCAAGCACCGTATCGAAAAACTTCCTATCGTAGACGAGAAAGGTTATTTGAAAGGGCTTATCACGATTAAGGATATCGAAAAATCCATTCAATACCCCAACTCCGCTCGCGATGAAAACGGCAGACTTTTGGTCGGCGCGGCGGTCGGCGTAGCGGGTGGCACGTTAGAACGTATCGCGGCGCTTATCGAAGCGAGAGCGGACGTTATCACGATTGATACGGCGCACGGGCATTCCGCGGGGGTATTAAAGAGAGTAGAAGAAATCAGAGCAAAATATCCCAATATCACGCTTATTGCGGGCAACGTAGCTACGGCGGCGGCGACGGAAGCGCTTATCAAATCGGGTGCGGACGTAGTCAAGGTAGGTATCGGCCCCGGGTCGATTTGTACGACGCGTGTCGTTGCAGGTATCGGCGTTCCTCAACTCACGGCGGTTATGGATTGCGCGGAAATGGCGGACAAGCTCGGCAAGAGAGTTATCGCAGACGGCGGTATCAAGTATAGCGGCGACATCGTCAAGGCATTGGCGGCGGGCGCTAGCGCGGTTATGGTAGGCTCGCTCCTTGCGGGTACGCTTGAAAGCCCTGGCGAGGTGGAGCTTTATCAAGGCAGAAGCTATAAAGTATATAGAGGTATGGGTTCGCTCGGTGCAATGGCGGCGGGTAGTAGTGATCGATATTTCCAAGAAGGCACGAAGAAATTTGTTCCC
>JAZRBK010000134.1:0-2845 GCA_045635025.1 Candidatus Scatosoma sp. | reverse complement strand
CCGTGTTCGCCGTTTCCAAAATGGAAGCGATTGCAGCCTTTTCAGTTTCTCTATAATCTTCTACGTTCTTATAGCTTGCAATATCAGCTTTTGCCGCTTCTTTTGCTGCCGCCAAAGCTGCCGCGAATTCCTCTGCGGTATATTCCGCGTCCGTTTTGAGTGCGTCGAGCTCTACTTTTGCCGTTGCAACCGTTTCATTGATTGCGCTAATCGTTTCGCAAGCATTGATTGCCGTGTTCGCCGTTTCCAAAATGGAAGCGATTGCAGCCTTTTCAGTTTCTCTATAATCCGCCGCGTTCTTATAAGCAGCAAGTTCTGCCTTTCCGATTTCCTGTGCCGCCGCAAGTGTTACAAATACGCCCGTACCATCATTATAGAATGTTATATCTTCTGTTGTTTTGTAAACAGTATAACCGCCTCCAGACTCTTTCGTAGCCGTAGCTTCCGAAGGGAATTCGCATCCAGCCTCAATCGTAATACTATCAATTTCTCTATAATCAAAATTTGATAACTGGAAAGCAATAGGCTCACCCATTCTAGTCCACTTATTCAAACAAACAGCCTCAACGTTATAATCACCAAGCGATTTTTCTACACCGCCAATCGTAAATTTGATTTTAGAATAACAATTTAATGCTGCAAGCTGCGTAGCATTTACAGGATTATTGCCCGTTACATAGTCGTGATTTGACAACGTAAACCATAAACTATTTTCCGAAGCAACACCTTCCGTAAAACCAGGGTCGCCGAAAACCGTTACCGCCGTGTCGATATAGCTATTGGGAAGAATAAATCGACCTGTACCATCGTTGATAAACGTAATATCTTCTGTCGTTCTATAAAGTGTAAACCCCGTTTTTCTATCTGCCGTAGCTTGCGAAGGGAATTCACAGCCTGCTTCAATCGTAATACTTTCAATGGTTGTATAATCTGCAATGCTAGTCGTCAAGACTATTGGAGCGCCTGCTCTTGCCCATTTATATAATGTCGCCGAACTAATGTTGTATTCAGCCAATGTCTTTTCTACACCGCCGATTGTAATCTTAATTTTCGAACCCCAATTTAACGCCGAAAGTTGTACTGGCGCCACGGGATTGTTAAACGTTGTATAGTCGTGCGTAGATAATGTAAACCAAAGGGAATCCTTGTTTTCCGAGCCAGGATCGCCGAATACTGTTACGGAAGTATCAATATAATCATTTGCAGCAATAGCCGTCCATACGAATGAACCGTATTTTGCATCCTCATTGCCATAATTTTGGTTGATAAATTCCGTCGTCTTACTTACCATCAAATCTTGCGTAGCCGTATAAGGCATTATTGCCCCCTCATTTAAAACAACTTTATAAACAGAGGAGCCACTATATGTTTCATAGTTTTCAGCAGACATTGAAATCATCAAGCCACCCGAACCCCACTGGTTAATAACCCAGTGATCGGTATTACAAAGCGTTTTAGCCGAAACTCCTTCATCTTCTGCCGAAGCATAGAATGTAATATTGGATAATAAATCCGCATAATTTGCAGGATTAGAAACCACTGTTCCAGCGGCAACCGATGTATATTCAATCGCATTTAATACAAGATAATATTGCGAAGAACCTACATCCGCACGAAGCTGTATACCTGAAACAGACGTTTTTGTCGCAGTTGTTTCCGCCAATGCTTTTTGCGTATCGTTTCTTATAATACCGATACCAAAAAACGCACAAATCGCCATCAAACAACCCAATAACATGATTGTTATTTTCTTTGCTAATTTTGCCATAAAAAATCTCCTTTAATATTATTAAAAATACTCAAATGAACGCCGTCCCCCTTTTTTGAACTCCGTTCATTCAAATTTCCATTTAGGCTTTGATCCCTGCGAAGGAGAACCCTTCAATCATAGTATTTTGATAGAACATGAACACAACAACCATCGGCAACATTAAAATAACACCAATTGCCATCTGCTCGTTCGGTCTTGACTCCATCGCAATTTCCGTCGTCAAATAAGTATAATAAATATACAAATTGACTGTGTAATGCTCGTCACTCGTGATATACATCAACGGGCCCATAATATCGTTCCAAGCGCCAAAGAAAGCGTTGAC
The DNA here is from genome assembly GCA_045635025.1 of Candidatus Scatosoma sp. Taxonomy (GTDB): domain Bacteria; phylum Bacillota; class Clostridia; order Christensenellales; family Borkfalkiaceae; genus Scatosoma. The sequence goes on along the minus strand of JAZRBK010000134.1, from coordinate 749 downwards.
AGCCAAAAACATAATAATGGCTTTTATATTTGGCAACGTAATGAAAAACATTCTTTGCAAAATGTTCGTACCGTCCAAAATCGCCGCTTCGTCTAGTTCTTTTGGAATACCGCGAATAAACTGCATAATCATAAAAATATTCATAATCCCGCCGCCAAAGAAACAAGGCACCGTGAGCGGCAACAGTGAATCCGTCCAATTAAGCTGCGTAAAAATACGATATACGGGAAGTTGTAACAAAATACCCGGCAACATAATCGTACCCAAAGCAATTTTGAATACCAGTCCACGCCCTGCAAACTTTACTTTTGTAAAGGCATATGCCGCCATAAACGCCGTTAAAGGCACACCAATAACGTTACATACAACTACAATGAGCGTATTTTTTAAGCCTCTGATAAATTCCGTATTCTGCAAAACGTCGCGATACGTTTCAGGATGAAACTGCGTTGGAAAAACGCCTGCCCCAATACTGGTGATTTCTTGCGTGGAAAAGAAACTCCTCGAAATCAACAGGAATACAGGCAAGAGAAAAAGAATCACTGGAAGCGTATACGCTATGTATACCAATGACATCTTGCATATTCTCTTGATTTGTTGCATCTTGTCGTATGGATTGATTTTGATTATATCTACTTTTTCCATATCAATCCTCCGCCTCATAATATACAAATTTATTAAATCTAAAAGTGAAGATAGACAAGATCGTAATAATTACAAACAACATATACGCAAGCGCAGCCCCATAG
>JAZRBK010000133.1:0-6548 GCA_045635025.1 Candidatus Scatosoma sp. | reverse complement strand
AAGTTATGGAACTGAAAGACAAAATGACAATTATACAAGAGTTCGTACCCGGTAAGCAAATTACCCTTTGCCACATTATCGCAAACCCTGGCGAAGCGTTGAACGTCAAACTCGGGTTAGACCCTCGCACCGATTACACGAGAAGCGCTATCGGCGTATTGACGGTTATCCCCTACGAAAGCGCGGTTATCGCGGCGGACATCGCTATGAAGTCTTCGGGGGCGGGAATCGGGTTCGTGGGTAGATTTACGGGCACGTTGATTATCACGGGGAGCGTTTCCTCGGTGGAAGCGGCGTTCACGGCAATTCGCGACTATTTCATCGGAAAGCTCGGTTATACCTGTTGCGAGCTCACAAAAACCTAATTTTAGATGGTGAAAAACGCAGAAACGATGAAAAAGATAATGTTATTCGGCAGAGTCGGCGCGGGAAAAACCACCTTGACGCAAGTTCTGCGCGGAGAGGAAATTAAATATTACAAAACGCAGTACGTTAACTATCTCGATACGGTTATCGACACCCCTGGCGAATATACCGAGCGTAGGGAAACGAGCGGTGCACTTTCGCTCTATGCCTACGAGGCGGACGTCGTGGGGTTGGTGCTGTCTGCAAACGAGCCGTATTCCATTTTCCCGCCCTGCCTTACGAGTATGGTCAATCGGGAAGCGGTGGGAATCGTTACGGGCATAGATAAACCCGATGCGAACGTAGAACGGGTTACCCGTTGGCTTCAACTTGCAGGTTGTAAAAAAGTTTTCCCTATCAGTTCCGTTACGGGCGAGGGGATTGCGGCGCTAGTAGAGTTCTTAAACGACGATAGCGGTAAACGGGTACGAAAGACAAAAGAAAGTGTGCAAAAACCCGCTTTCGCACCGAAAAAGGAAAGTTTAGAAACTTGGTTATTATAAAGAGGAGCACCAATGAGTAAAACGAAAGTAATCGCATTTGCGAACAACAAGGGCGGTAGCGGCAAAACGACGACTTGTTCCAACGTAGGCGTATCAATGGCTATGCAGGGAAAAAAAGTACTGCTCATCGACGGAGATATGCAGCTCAATTTAACGATTTCCTATTTCGACGAGGACAAAGCGCTCGAATTCGCGCAAAGCGGTAAGAACGTCTACACCGCCGTTCGCGAGGAAAAGGATTTGTCCGATTTCGTCGTGGAAACGGGTTACGAGGGGTTGGACATCGTGCCCTCCACCTCGCTTATGAGCGGAATCGAGTGCGACCTTTTTACCAAATGGCAGAGGGAGTTCGTGCTTGCGAAATGCTTGGAAGCAATTCGCGCGCGTGGGTATTACGATTATATTTTAATTGATTCCCCGCCTACGCTTGGGAATTGGGTAACGAATATTTTATGCGCGAGCGATTACGTGGTCATTCCCGTAGAAGCGAGCCCTTGGGGGCTTTTCGGTTTGGCGAATATGTTCGAGTTTTGCGAAAAGGTAAAATCTATGGCGAGAAAACCCGAGATTCTCGGAATTGCGATAACCAAAGCGGACGAGCGCAAAAAATATTTCAAACAAACGTTAGAAACGCTTCAAGAAATCGGCGTGAAAGTATTCGATAACTATGTTCGCGTGGATAGCGCGGTCGAATGGGCGCAAGACAATAGCAAACCCGTTGTGGCGTATAAAAAAAGTAGCCGCAGCGCTTGCGAATATATCAATTTAACAAAGGAGATAATGGAAAATGTCTGTGGGAAAGAATGCAATTAAAAGGGTGGCAAACGACGGATACGCAAACGTAAAATCAGTTGCGCCCGATATGGAGAATAGCAACGTAATCGCAAACCCTGCGCCGCAAGTCGTGGAAAAGCTTATCAAACCTGTCGAGGAAAAGACGGCGGGGAAATCCCCTGTAAAGAAAACCGCTCCGAAAAAAGCGGCGGCGAAAAAGCCTGCTTGCAAAAAGGTATGCCAAGCGGAAAAGGACGGATTTGTCCGCGTTAGCTTCGGCGAGGATTTGCCTTATTATTTACTTTAATAAATCTAAAAAAAACAAGCTTTGTCACAACTCTCGATTGATTTTTGGAGGAAAAACGCTTCAAAATACTGTGCGTTATGCTCGGTTACAGACCGCTGAGGGTATGCACCCTCGCAAAACGCTTGTCCTTTTCGTGTTTTTCTCTCCAAACCGCACATGCGCGAATCAACCGTTGGTTGTGTCATCGCCCAAAAGGAAATAGCCTCTCACTTTTAGTGGGGGCTATTTCCTTTTTAAGTGGTTTATTCAAAGTATCGAAAATAAGTAGTTTACTCTATATAATTTATACCAGTTTACGCAAAGATGGATTCAAGTTTTTATCAGTTTATAATAAGGACAACAGGCATTAGAATAGGCGCGGGTTCGTTAATTGTTATTATGTCGCCTACCTGCAAATAAGAGCAGGGTGATAATGTACCCTCAGGATTCAGTTTTTCCACTTTGTTGACGGGGATTTGGGTGGATAGGGTAATGTTTTTAAGATTATCTAAACTAATATTAAAGAATGCGAATAAAATCCTATTATCTTTTAAATATCCCGCGCGAACATAAACCTCAGCATCGTCTGGATAATAGATGGGTAAGTTGCCGCTCTCCGCTAAAATTTCCGCGAGCTGACTCTTTCGCGTTTCGTTTAACATAGAGAACGAAGTCATAAAATTATAACCTATAAAAGCTGCCATCTAATGCGCACGTCGTAGGTGAGAAGAACCGCGTTTGGATATCTTATTTTGAGTGGAATTAAACGCTCCAGATTGTCTAACCGAAGCGTCTAATCCGGCATAAGCGACTAATTTAGAAGGAGATTCAAAACGGGAAATATCCCCGATTTTACTTACAATGATACAACCTAAAATGGGGACTATTCCACTAATAGTAGTAATCATTATTTGTTATTGGTGTTTCATCTTGTCATAGATATTAGGAAGGTTATAACGTTTATAAGTCATCTATATATTTGAACAATTGGAACTTGACAAACGGGTAAAATTTAAGTATAATAATTTCACTAAAAGGGGCTACCGTGCAAGTAGCTCCAAAAAAATGCCAATAAATACGAACATTTGTTTGCAGTATTCGATAAAAACCGACAAAAGGAGAAGAAAGGAAGAAGAGTTTATCAAAACGCGTATTATACCGATTTTAGAAAAAGAAGAACAAGCCCGAATAAAACATTTTCAAAAGATTTACGGGGTAAAAGGTGGGAATATGCCAAAATGACACATTAAATCGTAAAATAAATGTGCAAAAATGGCAGTAAAATGCAAAAAAAAAGATTGTCAATGTGTTATAATGCTATTGAGGTGGCGTATGACGTTAAAAGAATTAAGGATAAAAAAAGGGCTAACCCAACTTGCTTGCGCTAAGTTTTTAGGGGTATCTTATCGCACGTAGATTCGTTATGAAACAGACGGAAGCAAGCAAGATACGTTAAAGTATCGCTATATGCTTATTATGGACAAAATAGTCAAGGAAAGGAATAGTATTGTGAGTGATAAACATAAGATTTTACAAACAATAGAAAAAGAAAAAATTATCGTAATCGTGCGCGGGGTAGAGAAAGAAAAACTCATACCCTTAGCAGAAGCAATGTATGAAGGCGGTATCCGTCTTTTGGAGATTACGTACAGCGCAAACGGTAAAGTTTCAGACGAAGAAACGGCGGAAAATATCCGTATCCTTGCCGAGCATTTTGAAGGTAGAATGTACATTGGCGCGGGTACGGTTTTGACGGAAAAACAAGTAGAGCTTACGGCAAAGGCAGGGGGCAAATTTATCATTTCGCCCGATACCTGCCCCGAAGTAATTAAAAAAACGAGAGCGCTTGGGCTTGTGTCTATGCCGGGGGCTTTAACGCCCAGCGAAATGCAAATCGCACATAGAAACGGCGCGGATTTTATCAAAATTTTCCCGATAACTTCGCTCGGCGCAAGTTACGTAAAAGCGGTAAAAGCACCCTTGTCCCATTTGAAGATGCTTGCGGTCGGCGGTGTGGATGAAAATAATATCGCGGAATATTTGAAAGCAGGTATCAACGGCTTTGGTTTAGGCTCGAATATTATCGACAAAAAGAAAATAGCGGAAAACGATTGGGCGGGGATTACCGCGCTCGCGCAAAAATACGTTTCGCTTGTGAAATAAGGAGTAAAAAAATGAAAAAAGTAGTAACGTTTGGCGAATTGATGTTAAGATTGTCCCCTGAAAACTATTTGCGTTTTGTGCAAAGCGAAAAGTACGTGGCAAGCTTTGGCGGTGCGGAAGCGAACGTAGCGGTATCGCTTGTAAATTACGGCGTGGACGCGGCGTTCGTAACCAAATTACCCAACCACGAAATTGGGCAAACGGTTGTAAATTCCTTGCGTAAGTTTGGGGTGGATACGACGAAAATTGTGCGCGGCGGCGACAGAGTAGGGATTTTCTATTGCGAAAAAGGCGCAAGCCAACGCCCGAGCAAAGTCATTTACGATAGAGCGTATTCCGCAATCGCTATGGCAAAGAAAGAAGATTTCGATTGGGATAAAATCTTTGACGGCGTAGAATGGTTTCACTTTACGGGGATTACGCCCGCGCTTTCGGATACCGTAGCGGAAATTTGCGAAACGGCTTGCAAAAAAGCAAAGGAAAAAGGGATTACGATTTCCTGCGATTTGAACTACCGTAATAAGCTGTGGACGAAAGAAAAGGCTGGTCAGGTGATGGGCAAGCTTTGTACGTACGTCGATTATTGTATCGCTAACGAAGAAGATGCGAAAGACGTGTTCGGTATCGAAGCGGATAACAGCGACATCTACGGCGGTAAGCTCGATAGGGACGGGTATATTTCCGTAGCGAAGAAATTGACGGAAAGATTTAACTTCAAGGGCGTGGCAATTACCCTTCGCGAAAGCAAATCCGCAAACGATAACGACTGGTCGGGAATGTTATACACGGGAAATCAAGCGTATTTTTCCAAGAAATATTCCATACATATCGTAGACAGAGTAGGCGGCGGCGACAGCTTTGGCGGCGGTTTGATTTACAGCCTGTTAAACGGAAAAGACGCGCAATCCGCGATTGAATTTGCCGTAGCGGCAAGCTGCTTAAAGCACAGTATCGAAGGGGACTATAATATGGTTTCCGTAGACGAAGTGGAAAAACTTGCCGGCGGCGACACAAGCGGTAGAGTACAGAGATAAGAAAAAATCTAATGATATAATGTAAAATATTATAAGGACGCAAAGATTTTGACGGAAGAAACGGCGAACCGGGAAAATATAATTATTGAAATATTAAAAGAAAAACCAAATATAACGTTATAAGAGATAGTGGATAAAATAGGAAAGTCATTACGCACGGTAAAAACGTCCATTAAAATTTGCAAGAAAACGGAAAGGTAGAGTGTGTTGGAGGTAAGAAGCACAGCAGTTGGAAAGTATTATAAACCTTTTGAAAAAATTAAAATAAAAATTTTTTTCAAAAGTTGCGCATAAAAAGGGAATGCCCGTCGCTATATAGTGAGGGGACGAAAAATTGAATATAAAAATTAGAAGTCTCACGGAGTAAAAAACCGTGGGATTTTCTTATATGAAATGAAAACACCCGTTTATGCAAGAAAACGTGCATAAACGGGTGTTTGTGGTGGACGATACAGGGGGCTTTCGCTTCGCTCAAAGAAAATCAAAGATTTTCCGAACCCTTTTACGGGTTCTCGTCCCTGCTTATTCACAAAAAAGAACACCCTCAAAAGGGTGTTCTTTTCGTGGTGGACGATCAGGGACTCGAACCCTGGGCCCATTGATTAAGAGTCAATTGCTCTACCAGCTGAGCTAATCGTCCAATTTGGTGGTCCATCGGAGACTCGAACTCCGGACACCCTGATTAAAAATCAGGTGCTCTACCGACTGAGCTAATGGGCCAAACGGCTTAAATTGTTTGCCAAAAGATGGCTGGGGTGGCAGGATTTGAACCTACGAATGCCGGAATCAAAATCCGGTGCCTTAACCACTTGGCGACACCCCAATATGGGAAAGATTTAGTGGGGCGGGCGGAGAGGATCGAACTCACGACCTCCAGGGCCACAATCTGGCGCTCTAACCAACTGAGCTACGCCCGCCATAATTTTGGTGCGCCTGAAGAGATTCGAACTCCTGACACACGGCTTAGAAGGCCGTTGCTCTATCCAACTGAGCTACAGGCGCATTAGATAGCCCGTTAAAAGAGTGGAGCGGGTGATGGGAATCGGACCCACGCGGCCAGCTTGGAAGGCTGGAATTCTACCATTGAACTACACCCGCATATCGTCGCACTTCACCGTCGCATCGTCAACGCTTGTATATAATAGCATTAAACAATTAAATTGTCAAACATTTTTCACGGCTTTTTGAAAAATTTCTAAAAAAAATTTATAGTAGTAAAAAATTACAAAAAATGTGATTTTTTTTCGTCCAATCTTCTAAAAAAAGAAAGTTTTCTTTTGCTTGTATTCTACAAAATAATGTGTTATAATAAACGTATAAGGGTTATCTTATAAGAAAGAAGGAAAAACCTGATCGAAACAACAAAACAAAGAGATAAATATT
>JAZRBK010000132.1:0-6938 GCA_045635025.1 Candidatus Scatosoma sp. | reverse complement strand
TCTTCCGCACTATATTTCGCCGATTGCGTTGCTTTGTTTCGCAGTTCAGCCACTTGCGCGCTCCGTTTCGCACTATCGACAGTGTACTGTCTTTCGGTCTCTTGCAATTTATCTTGCGCCTCGACCAGTTCTTGTGCTTTCCTCGCCGCCTCTGCATATGCTGGGGACAGTTTTTTACCGACCCACGACACGACCTTTGCGACCATCGTCGCAACCTCTGCAAGCGCGCCCGCTATTTTATCAAAGACTAATTTTACCGCGTCCCCGATTGGCTCGAAAACGGCAAACGCTGTTTGCAGCGCCGTCATCGCGTCATCGTTCTTTTTGAACGCTTTCGTCACTTGGTCAATTACCATCAAAATAGCCGACAGCACGGCTGTAATCACTACGACAGGCGGAGTTATGAACGCCTTTCCAAACATTTTGATTGACGTTGTAAGATTTGAGAACGCTTTCATCCCCTGCGTGCTCAGGTCCTGCATCGACACCCCGATACTACCGAGCACGCCCTGCAACTTATTCAGCGCAGGTACGGCTGCCGTTACCACTTTCGGGTAGTTGCCGACGTTACGCTGTGCGCGCCCTGTCGCCTCTTCTAGTTCCTTAACTGTGTCCGATTGCTCTTTCAGCGCTTCCAAAAACGCCCGCCCGCTCGCGCTCTCGCGCTGGCTTGCGGTCAGTTGGTCGTATGCCTTTTGCATATCAGCCAGTTTTTGACGCTGTCCGTTCAGACTATCGGAGTACGTGTTCGTCTCAGACGTCAGAATTTTCTGCGTCGCGATCACGCCCTTTTGTTGCTTTTGCAGCCACGTCAGTTCATCTTTCATCGCGGCGGTCGATTTTGTGTAGTCGGCCGCCGATACTTTGCCCGCCTTGAACTCTTCGTCAAGTTGCTTTTGCTCGTTCTTCACGTTCGCAATTTGCCGCGACAGGTCCTCTAAATCTGCCGCAACTTGTTTCGCGTCCAGTTGTACGTCCAGTATTGTCGTTATTCTTTCTGCCATAGTTTCCGTCAGTCGTTTTTTTTTTTTTTTATTTTTTTCTCACATACACATATATATGTATATATAAGTCTTTTTTGCCGTTTCAAAAAATAAAAAATAAAAAAATCAAGTTGTAAAAGCGCCCTCTAAACTCGTAACTGTCGCGCCAGAAAGCGCCGCGCTTATCGTGTTACGCAAACTCGATTTTATTATTTCTTCTATTCGCTCGCGCGCATTCATTACGGGCGTGCTATACACGTCAGCAGGGATCTGATGCCGCTTTGTGCCCTCGCGCGCTATCTTGCGCGCTAAAAAATATGCAAACGTTCCGCGCTCGCTCTCGCTCGCAAAACTCAGACCCTTTTCGCGCGTCCACTCGCGTATGATATAATAGAACCCTCTCGGGACTGGCGGGTTACCGCCGCCCGCGCGCCCGAATTCGAGTGTCGGTATCGGAGCCGTGTCTGCCGCCTCAATACCTAAACCGTTCGGAGCGTCCGATATTGAGTGCATCCCATCCGTACCGCCTACAAGCCGCACGCCGCCCGCGTATTTTTCCACGCGCAGGCTCGCACTCGTGCGCCCGCTCGCGTTTATACGCTGTGCCTGCATATTCGCGCGCATTTCGTCGCGCGCCTGCGTTAGCACCTCTATTATTTGTTGTTCGAGTTCGTCCATCCAGTTTTAGCCGTTTTGAGCGCTTTATTTTTGAAAGGTATGCAATTATACTATTTTACAATTTGACGCGCTTAGAACGAAAATTGCGCTTAAAATTTGGCACTAATACATAGTATTAGGTTTCTTCTATATCGCATTTCGAAAATCCTTGCGCCTCGTCCAGTGTTACGTTCACTCCAAACGCCGAGTAAATCGCGTCGTCAGTTGCATAGTATCGGTTCGTCCCGTTCACGCTTACGAGCCGTAAATCGTGCGACCTCAGCAATTTAATAAGCCACTTGAACGCCTGTTTTTTCAGTCCGTCGATTTCGTTTGCTTCGACGTCAATCCCATCAAAATCGAGGTGCGACGTCGTAGCGAACAGCACCTCAATCGTCAGCCGCTCGCGCAGTATTCCGTTCGCGTCCGTTGCTGCTCCGCTCTGCAAAATGTGCAACATTGCGCAGGGGTACGTCGCACGGTCAAGCCGCACGTTCAGCGTCTGGGGAGTATCATAATAGAACGTCAGCCCTGTCGCCTCTTCTATCGATTTTTTGATTTTGTCGATTATACTCATAATTTCGATTTTTATTTCCGTTTCAGTTTTGCCGTTTGTATCGCAGTCATCCTACGTCTAAATAGTTCTTGATTATATTGCGCGCGCTTGGCGATTATTATTTCGCCGATCGTGATTTGTTCTGCATCCCTAAACGACCGCAGCCCGAAATACGACTGTATAAATACAAGTAGCCCCTCGTCCCAGTTCACTTTCAGCAGCCCCTGTGCCGCTCGCGTTTCCTCGGGTGTCGGTTGTATCGTCATTTTTTTGAGCCTATTTGCGAACTCTTCAACAAAATCGGCAAAACGTTTTGCCCAGTACACTTGCAGCACCGTCGGGCTGGTCGTGTCTCCCAGTACGTCGTCAAAATTACCATTTACGCAGGCGTGAAATTGCGCAAAGGTCAGTTCTTGCATTTTGCCGAACTGCCCCTCTGCCGCCTCTTTCAGTTTCGTCGTCGCCTCTTTGGTCAGATACTTTTCAACGGATCTGAACGGCTCGTATTTCGTGCGCTCCGTTACTCGCATTTTTCGAACCACTTTTTTTCGAACCCTCTGCCGATTATATATTCAGCCAGTTCGTCGGTCAGCGTCGCCTCATTTACCCGTATCGAGCCAAAGAATAAATCGACGCCCTTTTTGAGAACGTATTTGCGGTCAGTTTCAGCCGATTTAGGAGCACTTTCTTCCTCTCGCTCTGATACACTAACCCAGCACCTCATTGCCCAGTCGTGCCAGCACTTTTTGCAGCCGCTTTTGCCGCCGCGCTCGATGCCGAGTTCCGCTCCGAGCCAGTTCAGAAAATCCTTTTCCTCATCGGTTATCGTGCGCGCGCTTTTATTAACAATCACGCGCAATTTGTTTTTGATTTCCTCGTTACTCATATTCTTGCATTTTTAATTTTGCCGCCGCAAAATTACTGCTTTTATTCCGTATTTCCAAATTTTACGCGCAAAATTTGCATATATCAAAAATTTGTTGTAATTTTGCAGCGTATTTTTGAGGGTTGATTTTTCATAGTATTTAGATTTAATTGTTTGTTATTTGCCCGCCTGCGTTGTGAAACGCGGGCGCGCTTTTTATACGCGCGTTAGTTTTAGCCGTTTTAAGACACGAAAAGCGCTTGCGATATACATTTATACCAAAAGCGCTCGAAAGTCGCTCAAAACGCAAGAAAACGGGCTTAAATCGGCAAAGGCACTTTTATTTCAAGTTTAAGTGCTACGCATAATTTGTGTAGTGTGTCAATACGCACGGACAAGAACCCATCTTCAAGCCGATAAATGTGCGCACAATTTACGCCCGATTTGCACGCTAATTTGTAAACGCTCCAGCCCCTTTCCTCTCGGGCTTTTTTAATTACTCGTGCGATATAATCGGCAGCGAGCAGTTTTGTTTCTTCATCTTTCATAATTCGTGTCTCAGTTTTAATTCGTCGCGCAGGTCGCAGGTGCGCGCCCACGCTATATTATTTTTCATAAAATCCGCTTTTTGGTAGGGGTCCAGTTCGTCGAACGTCTCCTGTTGCTTTGTCTGAATCCATTTGCAGCCCTCAATAAATCCCCAGTACGCAGCCGTGCCGTATATAAGCCCGCGTTCTATTGCTGCCTGTTTCAGTTGTTCTTCGTTCATAATTAGTCCTTAAGTTCTGAAAAGTCCAACCAATTATATTTTGCGTAATTCTCAAACGCTTGCATAGCACGCTCCATTTGAGTGCCTTCCAAATCAAAGTCATATATCTCGGTGTGAATATCGGAACATATTACGAAGATTTCGTTCAGCCGACCAACCGACCAACTCGGTGTTGAATCTCCATCATTCCACCATGTAATATCTCGATAGCATATATAATTAGGGTATTTTGCGTGTGTCCCATCGTCAAAGTTAGTATAATATCCATCCGCGCTGTCAGCAGGTACACCTAACTCTAACAGCCTCTTTGACTGCTCAGGTGTTGTAAAATTGTTTTGTAAATTTTTCATATCTTTTTTTCGATTTAATCGGGCAGGGGCTTGCGCCCCGCGCCCTGTTGCTTTTTACTTTTTGCCTGTTATAATATACTCAGCCGCTTTCTCTGCTTTTGCCGCCGCAACTACGACCAGTTTCTTATCGTTTTTGAGCGCTCGCAGCCATCCCGCTATATATGCCGCCGAGTTCTTGAACGCTTTCTCGCACTCGATTTTTGCGGACTGGCAAAGGAACGCCGCGCCCATCTCTGCGACCAGTTCCTCTTTCGAATAGTCCTCGCTTCCGAAGAAATTTATGTGCGTGATTTCTTGTCGGTTCAGACGGCTTGCGTGTCCTGTGCTGTGGGTCAATTCGTGGAACAGCGTCGAATAATACTCAGCGCCCTCTTTAAATTGTCTCCGCATCGGGATTTCGACCTTATCAAGTATCGGGTAGTAGCACGCGTGATTTATATCTTTAATCTCTAATTTCAGCGCCTCGCGCTCTACGTAACCGTTCACGATTTCCTCTGCAATCTCTACGGGCGTATGGTCGAACGTTTTCGCCTTGTTCCCGAACCGTGCTTTTATGCCCTCACACTGGTCAATATGAAACACGTTGTAACCTTTCAGTAGCGGGTATTTCTTTACGACTTTCAAGCGCTCTATTTCCTCGCCCGTTTCCTCATCTATCTCAGTCACCTTTTTCGTTACGTCCGTAAATTGCCAAAATACTACGAACGACGCTTTTTCTCCCTGTTTCACTTTGCCGCCCTCTTTTTGGATCTGACCGAACGTCAGCCACTCGCCAGCACGGTTACCAAGCAGCCACTGGTTCAGCATCGAATACGGCTTGCCGCTCGTGTGGCTGATACAGCCCTTGAACTCGCCATTTTGCCACGGCTTGTGCCAAGGTACAGTGCCGTTCTCTAACTCTTTAATAATCGCGCCCGTGATTTGAGCGTAAATGTCATTTTGTTTTGCGTTGGTTTTCATATCTTTAATTGTTTAGTTTGTTTTCCTTTTGGTTATCTCGGCAGGGGCTTGCGCCCCGTGCCGTTTTGGATTTTTTTTATTTATTTATCTCGATATTGTTAATACTAAAACAAAACGGGATAAGTTCAACTATTGCATCGCAGTATTGATTTCTGATTGGTTCGAGATGAAACGGGTTTATTTTCTTATTCCACGCCATGAAGTTATGAGTGGCTGTTAAGAACTGACCTGCAATTTCGTTTACGATTTGGCTGTTGTTGGTTGTCATAATTTCTAAAATTTTTTGGTTTTCTTTTTGGGTTTCCTCTCTCCCTCATTTGGAAAGACGTTGCAAAATTACAACAAATTTTTGATATATGCAAATTTTTATATAAAAAAATGCAAAAAAAATGCACTTTTCTCCGAAGTGCATAATTTTTTACTACTTTTTGAACATTTTAGACCCGTAAATAATACTTTTTTACGAACCACCACGCAACCCTCAGTAGCAGTAACAGGAACAAAATCCAAAAGCCCCACGACGTAAACTTATCATAGCCATTTCGCACGCGCACGGGTACTTGCTTTGTGTCGTTTTTCAGTTCCTCAATATATTTGTCGCGGATCTGAATTTCAGCGCGCAGGCTGTCCTCTTTGCAGTCCACTTGCAGCACCATCCCGCCGCCGTTCGTTTTCTGCTTTCGCACCTCTGGCGCAATACGCGCGCCGCGCTCGCGTTCGAGTTCTATCACGATTACGTTGTTCAGACTGTCGCACTCCAATAGCGCGCGCACCGACGCGCTGTCGGGTGCAAATTTTAGCACCGTATCGCGTACCGTCTCGCGCTCTACCCGCACCGTCTCGATTGTCTGAACGAGCGGCTGGGTACTTTTGCACGCATACGCAAGCGCGCAAATTATAAATAATATAGCAAACTTTTTCATACGTCTTTGTATTCCGTTTTTGCGTCAAAACTCGGGCACAATTTAGCGCTTACGTCTCGGTGTCCGATTATCTCGGCTTGCGGGTATCGCTGGCGCAGGTATTTGAGCAACAGCAAAAGGCTCGCTTTTTGCGCGTCCGTGCGCGTGTCTTTCGGTTTCATCTGCTTATCAGCGCCGCCGATATAGCAAATACCGATACTGTTCGCATTGTGCCCTTGCGCGTGTGCGCCTGCTTTCTCGGGGTCTCTGCCTGCCTCAATCGTGCCGTCAAGGTCTATCACATAGTGATAGCCAATATCGTTGAACCCGCGTTGCTTGTGCCAGCGCTTAATATCTGCCGCCTTATCGTCTCGCCCCTCGGGAGTGTCGGCGCAGTGAATTATGATTTCAGTTATTTTTCGCATACGCATAAATAATAAAATAGGGCGTTTGTTCCACGTGGAACGCCCGCCCCGTTTCCTTACTCGTCCGCGTTCGGTCTCGCTCCGACCGTCGCGCTCGTTTTTCCGTGCGTGAACGTCGCCACTTTCCCGCTTACTATTGCATACGAGAAATTGACAAGCGCTACATCGACGGAAATGATTGCAAGCCCTTTCAGAATTGAGGGGTGCACCTCACCTTGCGGAGGCAAAAGCGCTGCGACCAACAGTAGCAAAAAACTTGCTGCCGTCAGTCCTATCACAGCCCACATAAGCGGGTGCAGTTTGCGCTTTGTCTCGGTCGTTGCTTTCATCGCTCTTTACGATTACACGGTCGGGAGTAGTGCGATGAGCGCTTCCAGTTTCGCAGCGTCAAGATAGATCGGCGTGCCGTCTGCCTTGAACAGCGCCAGACTGCCGCTCTTCGTTACGCCAAAGGCGTTGCTTCGGTGCTCG
>JAZRBK010000131.1:0-16917 GCA_045635025.1 Candidatus Scatosoma sp. | reverse complement strand
GTTTGCCCTGTTCGTGTACGTAACCGATTATCTTGACGTCCTGTTCGGTTAAGCCCTCGGCGCTATCCACCACGAGCAAGCAAACGTCGCTTCTTCTTACCGCGTCGAAAGCGCGCATATTGCTGTAATATTCCACGTCGTCGTCCACGTTTTTCTTCTTGCGGATACCCGCCGTATCAATAATCGTATACGCTTTATCCCCGCGATAAAACAGCGTATCGATAGCGTCCCGCGTCGTACCTGCCATCGGCGTAACGATACTGCGCTCGCTGCCTAAAATCTTATTCACCAAGCTCGATTTGCCCGCATTCGGTTTGCCGATTACGGCGATTTTAAGAGAGGGTACGGGTTCGTTGGTTACGTCGGGGAACATCGCCACCGCCTCGTCCAACACGTCGCCAATCCCCTGCGAATGTTCTGCGGAAATCGCAAACGGTTCGCCAAGCCCCAAAGAGTAGAACTCAAACACCTTCTCAGGCGTATAATCGTCGATTTTATTCACGACTAAAATGACGGGTTTACGGCTGCGGCGGAGAATATCGGCTACGTCGTAATCGGACGGGTGTAAACCGTCCCTGCCGTCGGTGAAGAACAAGATTACGTCCGCCGTTTCAATCGCGACGTCCGCCTGTTTTGCTATTTCTTTCCACATTACGTCCTCGGATTTGAGTTCAAGTCCGCCCGTATCGACCATTGTGAAATGCTTCCCGCGCCAAGTAGCGTCAGTATAAAGCCTATCCCGCGTAACCCCAGGTCTATCCTCGGTTATCGAAATCTTTCTGCCTGCCACTTTATTGAAAAAGGTACTTTTTCCTACGTTGGGTCTGCCTACCAACGCTATCAAAGGGTTTGCCATAATTTATCTCCTCCTTTTTTTGCCCGTTTCCCCAAGCAAAATCTCTATTAGCCCAAAGCCGCTATTGTCGCGATTTACGCGTATATTTTCAAAAGCGAGCTTCTTTTTCATCTCATCGAGCGTCATTCCGCAAAGGAACACGTCCTCGAACTCTTTCATCGTATTTCCCGCTATCACTATCTCGTCGAACGAGCCGCCGTTAAGGCGGTATTCCTCCACCGCCGCCGTCATATCCACGCCCGTCAATAAGCCCGTACAGGTAACCGTTTTCCCGAAAAACTCGTTTTCCACGGGCAGGATTTCCGCTTCTAAGCCCACGATTTTACGATTACATTCCTCTATCAACGCGCGGTTGGTTTTTGCGGCGCTTACCCCGCAGATAAGCAAGCTCTTCTTCCGTTTTTTTAATGCGTTTTTCTTGTTTTTACAAGCCTCGTCTAAGGCAAGGTACGCCTCGTATAAAAACTTGCTCGTTAGCCCGATACCGTTTTCAATTTGCTCGAAATTGCCGTAAAACTCCACGTCTTTAAGCGGTCTTTCCGCTTTCACGAAATACTCGTCGGCAGGGAGCAAAAAGTTCACGCCGAACTCTTGATTCAAACTATCCACCAAGTCGAGCAGTTTTTCGCTATACGCTTTATCGACGTCGGGAATAGGGTGCAAGCCCTCGCGGTATTTCGTAAGCCCCGTCGGCACGCAAGCCAAATCGCGAACGGCGGGATAATACGAAAACAGTTTCCGCGCGGTGTAGGCAAGCTCTTCCCCGTCGTTTTCGTTTGGCACGAGCACGGCTTGACAATGGAGCTCTATCCCCCCTTTGACGAGCGCGTCGATTTGTTCGACGATTTTGCCCGCGAAACGGTTTCGAAGTAACTTGCAACGCAGTTCCTTATTCAAGGTATGCACGGATACGTAAAGGGGAGATAACTGCAAACGGATAATCCGCTCTAATCCCTCCTCGCTTAAATTGGTGAGCGTAACGAAATTGCCGCAGGTAAAACTCATTGCGTAGTCGTCGTCTTTGACGTACAAACTCTCCCGCATTCCCTTGGGCATTTGGTCGACAAAGCAAAACAGACAACGGTTTTGGCAGGTGCGGATAGAACAGCTTTTTTCTATCTCCACGCCGAGCGGTTCGCCCTCCTCTTTTTCCACTTCCACTACCGTTTCTTCCCCCAAACGGCAATCTTTCACCGTCAGAGAAAACCCGTCCGTTTCCTCGTAAAAAAGCAGGTCGAGCTCGTCCTCGCAAGACAGACCGTTGATAGCGGTAATCTCGTCCCCTACCTCTAATCCAAGCTCGCTTGCAAGGCTATTCCGTTTTACTTTCGTGATTTTTAACATACTTTTTTTACTCTTTCTTACTTTTTCGCCTGTTTTTTCTTATTTATGCCTTGCCCTTAAAAATCGCTTGAAACGCACTTGCGTCCACTTGATATTTTAAGCAAAGTTTTTTTAATATATCGGAAAACACGGTAGGCAGGGGTGCGTTGAACGTCATTTCCTCCCCCGTCGTGGGGTGGGTTAAGCAAAGCTCGTATGCGTGTAACAGTTGCCCGTCTACTCCTAATTTTTGTTTCTTAAACCCGTACACGGGGTCGCCCGCTACGGGATGGTGCATATACTTGGCGTGTACGCGGATTTGGTGTGTTCTGCCCGTTTGCAAGGTGAATCGGCAAAGGGTATAGTCCGCGCCGAAACGGGCTACCGTTTCAAAATCCGTAATCGCCGTTTTTCCCCGCCCCTCGGGTAATACCGCCATTTGCAGCCGCTCGGTGGGATGTCTGCCAATATCCGTTACGATACGACCGCGCTCCTCTTTGAGATTTCCCTCTAACAAGGCGTAATACACGCGGCGGCAGGTTTTTTGTGCGATTTGTTTCGCAAGCGAAACGTGCGCTTTATCGTTTTTCGCTACGACTAAAAGCCCCGTCGTGTCCTTGTCGATACGGTGCACTATCCCCGGTCTAAGCACGCCTCCTACGCCGCTCATCGAATCGAGCGCGTACAAAAGTGCGTTCACGAGTGTTCCGCTCGTCGTGCCGTTGCCGATATGCACCGACATCCCCTTGGGCTTGTTGACGATAGCGAAATCTTTATCCTCGTACACGATATCAATCGGGATATTTTCCGCGTAAACGGAATATTCCTGCACCTTAGGCACGATAAGCTCTACGCAATCGCCCGTTTTGATTTCCGCGCCTGCTTTTTTCGTTAAAACCCCGTTGATAGATACCTGCCCGTCCTCGATGAGCTTTTTGAAACGGGAACGGGTAAACTCGTCCGTCTGTTCGCTCAAAAATACGTCGAGCCGTTTATAGGGATTTTCCGCAACGAATAACCGCTTATCCATCGTTCTCGTCCGCGGTGGTATTGACAGTTTTATCTAAAACCGCATCTACGCTTTTATCCGTCGTTATATCTGCATTTTTATCCGTCTTTTCCGTTTCGGTTTCCTTGTCCGCTTTTGTCTCTGCGGCTAATTTTTTATATCTTCCAACGGGGAAAATCGCATCCTTATCGAAGAACAGGAAAGAGAGTACGAGCATTACCGCTCCCGCAGAAATGAAGAAATCGGCAAAATTGCAAACGGCAAATCCGAACCTGCTCAAATCCACCATATCCCGCACGCCGAACGGCGCGGTCGCAGGATTCCAAACTTGATAATACACTCTGTCGATTAAGTTCCCGAGCCCGCCCGCTACGACGAACACGAGCGCTATACGCAAGAAAGCGCGCCGCTTATCTAAGGCAAAATACAAAACAGTTACGCCGAGCATAATCACGCCCGTTCCCGCTATCACGAGAAGCTTCACCATAGGCGAAGCACCGCCGCCGATACCGTAGGAAATGCCGCGGTTGTAGGTGATGCGGAGCTCTATCCAGTTGGGAATAACCGCTATTTTTTCAGGTGCGTCCACCGAAGAAAAATACGCGTCGGCAACCAGCTTGGTCATTTGGTCGATAAACAGGAGAATGAGCAAAAGCAGAATCCCCCTAAGCCAAGAACCTTTCATTGAATATTTCTTTTTATTCATAGTTTTATTTTTCGTCATTCTTTTTTTCCTTTCTTTCTTTTTCCGTAGCCTGATAAGAATTGAAACCTATAAGGTTTTAGAGAGAAAAAATCGTTCATACTTCGTCAGCCTCGCTTATAATACGCGTGTATGATTGCGCTTTATTTCCTTGTCTGATTGCATTTTTTCTTCTCTAAAACTGCTACGCACCTAAAAAGACGTATTTTTTTAGATATTTTTGGCGCGATTACGCGCCGACGTATCCATATACTTCAAGCGTGAGCGTGCCGAAAAGAGCAAAAAAGTCGCTTTTTAGGCTTATTGCGGTTCAACTCTTGTCGGGCTACGTTTTGCCCGAGCGCGAATTTCATCTATCATATCGATTTTAAGCTTATGCAATTTCTTGGAAAGGTCCACTTTATACACCTGCGGCATATCCAAGCGTAAATATTCTTCCCAGAACTTAGAAAGTTCCGCTTTCGAAAACGCTTGAATCTCCTGTAAGGTAGGGAATTCGTACACGAGTTTCCCGCCCTTGACGATAGTATGCAAGAGTTTTTCCGCGCGGAAATTGGCTACTTCGAACTTTTTCCAAGTTTCAATCGGGTGGAAGAGCGTGAGCGTTTTTTCCTCGTCTACCTTTTCCCCGCGGAGGGTAATCAAATCGGCAATCGCCATTCCGTTGTCCTTATCGTAAAGTCTATAAAGATTCTTAAACGAGGGGTTTGTAATTTTTGCGGTATTGTCCGAAAGTTTAATTTTCGGCATCGTCTTTCCGTCCTCGCCGATTACCGCCGCGAGCTTATACACCCCGCCGAGCGCGGGCAAATCTTCGGAAGTAATCAGTTTTGTACCTACCCCCCAAGAATCGATTTTCGCACCCTGTTGAATGAGAGAGTTTATCGAACGTTCGTCCAAATCGCCCGAAACGCAAATCATAGCTTCGGGGAAACCCGCCTCGTCCATCATTTTACGTGCTTCTTTGGAAAGGTACGCCAAATCCCCGCTATCCAAACGGATTCCCTTGGGTTTATACCCCTTCTCTTTGAGCTCCTTAAACACCTTAATCGCATTGGGAACGCCGCTTCTTAACGTATCGTACGTATCGACGAGGAGCAAGCAATTTTCAGGATACGCCTCTGCATAAGCCTTGAACGCCTCGTATTCCGTATCGTAGTCCATAACCCAGCTATGCGCCATCGTACCCGCCACGGGAACGTGGAACTTTTGCCCTGCGATTACGTTAGACGTGGACGAGCAACCGCCGATTATCGCCGCGCGCGCGCCGTTGATACCCGCGTCCGGACCTTGCGCCCGACGAAGCCCGAACTCCATTACTATCCCTCTGCCTGCCGTAGCACGGCAGATTTTCGAGGATTTCGTAGCGATAAGCGTTTGGTGGTTGATGATATTGAGCAGCGCAGTTTCCGCAAATTGTGCTTGGATAAGGGGCGCTTTCACCGTTAAAATCGGTTCGCCGGGGAAAACGGGTTCTCCCTCTTTCACGGCGTACACGTCGCCCGTGAATTTCATATTTGAAAGGTATTCCAAAAATCCTTCGTCGAAAAGGTTTAACGAGCGCAAATACGCAATATCCTCTTCGTCAAACCGCCAATTCAACAGGTAATCCATTGCTTGCTCTAACCCAGCGAATAAGGAATAGGTAATCAATGCGTTCTTGCGGAAGAACAAATCGAACACCACCTCTTCCTCGTGTTTTTTCTGCCGATAAAAACCGTATCCCATCGTGAGTTGATACAAATCGGTAAGTAACGTTAAGTTTCTCATTTTTCTATCTCCTCGTCTTGCTTTTTCTCAACGTTTCCCTTTTGTACGTCCGTATTTTCGTCCGTATTTTCGTCCGTTGCCGAGTCGGTTGCCGAGTCGGTTGCCGAGCTCGTTTCCGTGTCCGTTTTCTTTTTAAGTTTTTCGAAAAGTTTCGACAAAAATCCTTTATCGGCTTGTATTTCCTCTTCGGTTTTTTGGGTAAAGCGGTTAGGGTAAATCTTACACATCATATTCGTTTCGTCGTAGTACGCTATTTCCCCTTTCGAATCTCCGATATAATCGGCTATGCTGTACGGCTCGCCGCGTACCGAACCGCGATACGCGCCCTCTTTTTTCTTATTCAAAACGAGCAGGGTAATCAATAACGCCAACCCGCCCGCCAAAAGGAGCAGGGAAAACACGAGCGACCAAGGAATCCCGCCGCCGTCAAGGATATATGCAGGGTCGCGCAAAGGTTCCATAATCGAGCGCACGCCGCCGTACACGATAAAGTAGAGCGCGGTATTCACGCCGTTGGGTTTTTTGGGATTTCTCCAAGCGTGCAAAAATAACAGCACTGCCGCCGTAGCCGTTACTAAGCTTTCATAGAAGAAGAACGCATAATGCCAAGCGTTATTATCCTCGATAAACACGGCGAACGGAAACCATTGCAACGCCTCGTTTGTAACCTCCGCACCATACACTTCTTGGTTGGCGAAGTTCCCCCATCTGCCGATTGCTTGTGCTAACAAAAGCCCTACGACTACGCAATCGCCTACGCGGAAAAAGTTCACCTTTTTTATAAGACAAATGACGATAAGGCTCAGCGTTCCGCCCAAGATACCGCCGATAATCGAAAGTCCGCCGCTGCGAATGGACGAGAAGGCAAACCACTCGCCAATGGGAAGTCCCGCCGTGATACAATAGAAAAGGCGCGTCGTGATAATGGCTATCGGGAGCGCAATACAGAACATCGTCAAAAATAAATCGGACGACATATTTCTGCGCTTGAATAACAGGGAAATCACGAAAAACGCCGTTATCATTCCGCAGACGATAATTATCGCATACGCATAAATGGGAAATCCGAACACCGTGATATGCGGATTTGCGGATAAAAGTGCCGTTGAAAACATAATTCTCTCCTTTTTCAAAAGCGTTTACTCTTTTATTATACCACACGAAAAAAAAATCGTCAACAAGCCGTAGACGATTTTTCAAATATTTTATATTTGACTTGCACAAAACCCTGCAAAAAACGGGTTTTTTGGGGTCTTGTCTTTCCCCTTTCGCTTTTTTAGGACGCTATGGGGTTACGTTTCTCTGCGTTTAGCGCGTTCTTAGCGCAGTTTCAGTTTCAGTTTCAACGCCTTTACGCGGCTGAGCGCGAACACCGACACGAAGAAAAGCACGTAGTTAAAGACGCTGTTCCAAATCTGTCCTTTGAAGATAAGGCGGTATAAAATATACCCCCAGAAAGACACCTCGCCGCCAAAGCGTTCAGCGATATAGTTAAGTACCGCCGTTGAAAAGCCCATCGCTTTATTGTAAAAGTAAAACCCCGTACTGTTGATAGCAATCGTGCACACGAGGAAACTCAAAATCGAAACGGCAAAAAGCTTTACCCAAACCGCCCACTTTGCCTTAGCGGGAAACCCGTTGAAAATCACGCCCGATAAAAATGCGAACGCTCCTGTCGAGAACCCTACCCACGGCATATAAATATAGGCGGAGTTCATCAAAAAACCGATGGCGTCCCCTAATACGCAAGCCGAAAAGCCGAGAATCGAACCGAGAATTATCCCCGTCAAAAGCGCAATCGCAATCGTCAGGGAAAACTGATTATCCAAAAACTTGAACTCGAAAAAGTTCGTGGCGATACAAAGCGCCGTCATCACCGCGATATACGCGATTTTATGCGTTCTGTTTTTCGAAAGTATCAATTCGGAATAAAATACCCGTCCCCACGAAAAGCGGCGTTTTTTAACCTTTTCATTCGTATTTTGCATAAAACAAAAACCTCCTTTTCAAGAGGTCCGCAAAATGGATAAGACGAGGGCGCGAACGCGTTGAACGCGTACCTGCCTGCCTCATTTTATAGCGGACGCGCCTTTGTACCGCAGAAAACGACGGACAAGAATTACCGTTTTCTTTCGTTCATCGACAACGTCCCGTTCGATGACACTTCACGCACAAAAGGCTACTCTAAAATCGTAACGTATTTCGTAACGCATTTATTATACCGCGCGCGCAAAAAAAAAGCAAGCGTTTGACGGGCGTTTGCGCTTTTCCTGCGTATATTTTTTTCCTTTTTTATACAACCTTAGAATATGGGTTTGATTTTCGTTCGCACAATCATCATTTTTACGACTACCCTCGCAATTATGCGGTTAATGGGCAAACGGCAAATCGGGGAAATGCAACCGTACGAGCTCGTTATCACGCTTATTATTTCCGAAATCGCATGTATTCCTATGGCGGATAATTCTATTCCGCTCCTTTACGGTATCGTCGCGATTTTGAGTATCTATTTTTTACACCAAATCATTTGCTTAATCGACTTAAAATTGCCAAAACTAAAACCGCTCGTAAGTGGTACTCCGAGTATCGTACTCAATAAAAACGGAATCGACGACACGCAGCTCAAAAAGAATAACCTCGACGTATCCGACCTTATCGAAAGTCTGCGCGTGGAAGGGTATTTTTCGCTCGACGCGGTGGAGTATGCACTCTACGAATCGGAGGGCACGTTTTCGGCTCTGCCCAAACCCAATTATCAAGATTTACAAACCTCTTTGCCATTGCTCGTCATCGACGAAGGCAAGTTCGACGAAAAGAATCTTAAATACACGAAACGGGAGCGGAGCTATTTCCTTGACGTCTTAAAAGAGCACGGTTGCAAACAGCTTAAAAAGGTGCTCGTGATGACGGTGGACGGCAAGGGAAAAGTCTACTTCCAACAAAAGGGCGAGAAGTACGAAGTGTTCCACTTAAATTGGGAAAAGGCGCTTTGGTGAACTTCTTCCCGTCTAAAACACGCAAGGAGAAAAAAATATGATTAAAACTATCGTTAGTATCTTTATTACGTTAGCCCTCATTTGCGGGATTGCCGTATATGAAAGTAGCCGCGTGCAAAATACGTTCGCCGATTTGGAAACCGCTCTTACCGCTCTTTACGAAAAAACAGAGTCGGGTGAGGTTACCTACGAGGACGGTACGGCGGTGGAAAAGTTTTGGGAGAACAAGAAAAACACCCTGCATATTTGGCTGCCGCATACCGCGATTTTGGAAATCGATTATCAGCTTTACGAAGCGGTAGGCTGTTTGTACGTGCGCGATTATAAAAGCGCGTTGCCGAAAATCGAAATCTTGCTCGGTATGTGCGAAAATATCCCGCAATCGTACCGATTTAGTATCGAAAACGTACTCTAAAACGTACTCTAAACTTCCCTTTATCGACGGGTAAAAAATCAAAACGGGGCTACCGTGTATGCGGTGAACCCCGTTTTTTCCGTTTTTTTATTTTTCGTTTATCCCTCGTTTATGCCAAACCGTAAGCGAGCACGATACGCACGTTTGCATCGAAGATGTTTTGCAGGAACTTTTTCACCGCCGCGCTCGTCGTCTTGTCGTTCCAAGCGTTTTCGTTACTCTTTACCATCGTAACGACGGCGTTGAAGTTTTTATAGATGATTTGCGAGTCCTCTTCGATAGCGGTATACGCCTCTTCCTGCCCACCGTGCTGAATGGAATACATCTCCTCCACCGTGTCGTTCATCGAATATAAAATATCCGAATTGCCCGTTTTTAATACTTCCACGACTTGGTGGTTCAACTCGCAAAGCAGTTCGATAAATCTTTGTAATTTGACGTTCCCTTCGAGTTCCGTAGCCATTAAAGTTCCACTCCGTTCAATTTCAAAAGCTCGCGCGCAGATTCAACGCTGTCTACGCCCGTCTTATTTTTAATCGGCGCAAACTCTTTCTCTCTTACTACCTCGAACGGTAAAACGCTGCCCATCGGTTTGATAAGGTCTACCGCAAGCGTTTCGAATTTCTTACCGTTTTCCGTTTCGGGTTTTCTCGTAACGCCGTCCTCGCAAAGACTTTCGATTTTCTTGGATACGATATGCACGGGGATTTTGTCGTTTACGATTTCTTCGAGCTTGGAAAGGCGGAAAAGGTAGTTCATTATTACGCCGTATAAATATTGCAAATCGCCCTTTTCGTCTTTCGCGTTCGCCATTTCGTCCGTGAGTTCGTAGTATTCGATAATGTCGGGTTTCTCGCCGTCTTTGCAAAGCACGCCCACTTTTTCGTAAGGGTTCGTCTTACAAATCGCTTTCGCACCGCAGTTCACGCCGCTCTCAATCGTCGCGCCGACGAATACGGGGTCGGCTATGCGTTGAAGCACGTTATCCACCGCGTAGATATTCAACCATTCCACACCCTTTGCCTTTAATTCTTCCACGTACCCCGCGCGTTTTAAGGAAGCAAACCAACCGCCGTTGCCGTTAGGCGAAAGCGCAGGCATATCCTTGCTTTCTAAAATGATTTTTCCGTCGAAATCAACCGCGGGCGCGAGGTCTTGCTTGAAGAACTTTACGTCGCTCTCCGCATACCCGAAATAGCCGTGTTCTTTCCAAAACGAGGTGGTAGCGTCGTGATTTTTGTCGCTCGTCATAATGTAAAGAGGCACTTTCACACCGCACTTTTCGTTCACCTGCGCAAGATTTTTCATCTGTTGCTCAAAGATGTACAAGGGTTTGGTGATACCGATATCGTACGCACCTTTCGGTCCGTCCACGCCAAGACGAGTACCCATACCGCCCGCAAGCAATACCGCCGCGACTTTCCCCGCGCGAATCGCTTCTACGCCGAGCTTTTCAAACTCCGCTTTTCTCTTTTCAATATCCGCAAGACGGAGCCCCGAAATCGGACGAATATCCTTATCCTTACCGCTGCAATCCACGGGGTTTGCAAGCGCTTCTTCAAAGTCCCAACGGATATTTTCAATCGCGTCTAAAAGTCTTTTCTTACCCGCGCAGTCTAATTCATCATAGTAACGCAAAAGCTGCGCTTGCCCTTTTTCTTCCAACAAAGTTTTCGCTTCTTGATATGTCATATACGTACTCCTAATATAATATTTTCCTATCTTTATTCTACACCGCCGCAAACGGTCGGCTGACGGCTTGCCCCAAAATGGACAAACTGATAAGTCTTATCATATTTATTGTAACATTTCGCGCGCGGAAAAGCAAGTTTTTTCACAAAAAAACTCCCGAAAAATCTTTCGCATTTTTAAGGGAATCTTTCAAAAAAACGGAGCGCACGATTTTTGCGTTCCGTTTTTAAGCGTTTTTATGTATTTCATCTGGATTTTTTCTCGAACACGTCGGGGTTTTGGAGCATAGCTTGCGCCGTCCAAGCCGCTTGGCGGGAAAGGCGGGCTTCCTCAAAGCGGTCGATTTGATTGAGCACGCTATTTTTGAAATCGTCGGCGTTTTTAATTCTCTCGACAATGACGCCGTAAGGTGTGTTAATACGGATTTTGTTCGTATTGAACACTCTACCCCAAAAAGTCGTTTCCACGTATACGTTCGCGATTTTATTCAAAGGGACGTCTACCGCTCTAGTGCTAAACACCCCCGTCTTACGGACAAGCCGTCTATCCGTCAGTACGAGTTCCGTATGCCGAAACACAACCGTCGCCTTGATAGCAAGAATGAGCGGAATCAGCAATAACCAACAAAAGAGGATACCCAAAATCCAACTTCCAAGTAACCGCCATTTATCCCGTTTGGCCTCTTCGATGACGAGCTCGTTATCGTATAAATGTTTTTCTACGTATTTTCCCATTGGCTAACGCTCCTTACCCTTATCCTAACAAGGATTTCTACCATTATTTTACAGGAAAAAAGAGAAAATGTCAATACCTTTTTTTTAATTTATACGCGCGCGAAACGAATTATTCCACAAAAACTTAGCGCAAAGTCCGTTTTACGAGCGAAAAAGCGCGATAAAGCGGGAAAAACAAAACTCCGACGGAGAGCGCGGTATTTATCACTTGTACCCCCATAAACGGCAACGACGCCTTAAAATACAATATCGACGCCTTTCTGCTATACCCATACCAAAGCGGGGTGAGCACGTTATCTATCATCGTAAATAGAGCGGTACACACGCAAGCTATCGCAACGATAAGAACGAGCCGTTTCAGCGGTTTTTTTATCGATTTTCCCAATAGCGCAAAACTCGTCGCCAATAAATTAAAATAAACTAAATATAAAATTAAAACGGTGGGATATACGCCGAACACGAATTGCCTTAACAGCGAAAACGCCGTAGCCGCCAGCATACCTCTTTTTACGCCGAACGTGAAAGCATACGCGCAAAAGAGCACCGTTACGATTTCCACACTTGGCACTACCGACAACACGAGCTGTGCCGCAATAACAAGCGCGACGAATACGGCAAGATACGCGCATTCCTTTGCGGAATACGCTATCTTTTTGCCCGTTTTTTTATTTGATTTTTCTTTATTCATCGCATACCTGTCCCTTGCATTTTTCTTTTAACCGTTTGCCGCACGCTTCCCTTAACCCCGTTTTAGAAAGCCGTATAAACCCAAATATAGTACGCACCCGTGCTAACCGTTAACTCGCCCCCGCCGACAATCGCGCTAAGGCAAGTAACCTCTTGAAAGTTGTACGTTCCCCACGCGGAATTACCCATTTCGCTATCCGACGTATACAGTATCCAACAAGCGGAAAAATCTGCCGCGTTCTCCTTACCGTTGATTTTATTGACCATCGTTCCCGAAAGTTCGTAGGTAAAAACGCCGTCGTTGGAAAGTTCCTCCATTGTTTCGAAAAGCGTAGTTTCCCCGTCCGTTTCTTCCACGAGTATTACAACCCGTTCTTGCGTGCTTTCCACGATACGCGCGACGGTTTTCGCCTCGCCGTTGCTTTCTTCGTCGCCCGTATTACAAGCCACAAAGCAAACCGCGCAACAAACGATAGCCAACATAAGAGTAAAAAGAGCATAGATTTTGCGTTTCATTTTTAACGCCTCCTAAAATAAAATATTACAAAAAAAATCCCGAACGCCTTTCTTCGTTCGGGAAAATATACGCAAAACAAAACCACCGCTTTTAAGGTAGCTTTTTATACGTCCGTTTCCGCCCGCCCGCAGAAAAACCGTTTTACGAAAACGCTCGGCAGGTCTCCCGACTTACAACGCCCTGATATGCGTTCGTCGCATACCTGCCCCTATCCTTCCCACGGTTCCGCAGTGGAAAAAGGCGAGCGTTCTTACGGTTGCGGGGGCAGTGGAGCAACTCTAAAATCTTGATTTCTCTCTTCCCTATTAAACGTCGCTAAAAAAACGACGTACCGCGCGTTTGTATTTTATTGTAACTCTATTATAACGACTTTTCAGCCGAAAAAATAGCAAAAAATAAACGAAAACTATAACAAATCAAACGTCAGCGCCGTACTTCGCCACGCTTGAAAAGAAACGTCCGCTTAAAAGTTAGAAAGCAATTCCGCCCTCGTCGATGCGGAAAGCCAACAACAGGACACCGACCCTGGCCCTACGTGCGAACCGATGACGGGTCCCATAATCGTAATGCGGGGAGTTACGTGGAAGCGTTTCTCTATCAAAAGTGCAAGTTCTTTCGCACCCATTTCGTTGTCCGTGTGCACGACGGTAACCCGTCCCTGTTGAATCGGTGCTTTTTCCAAGCAATCAAGCACTCTTGCAAACGCTTTCTTCATACCTTTGCACTTTTCCAAAGTTTTCAATTTTCCCGTCTCGTCAAAGGCAAGCATAGGTTTGATATTGAGCATCGTTCCTACGACGGCGCTCGTGCTCGATACCCGCCCGCCCTTTTTCAAGTAAAACAAATCATTGGGAATAATACAATGCTGTACCCGTTGGCGTAAAGAGAGAATATACTCGTAGGTATCTTTCGCCGTCATTCCGTTATCGCGGCAGTCGCAAGCGATTTCCGTGAGTAACCCCTGCCCGACGGTAGCCGTCAACGGGTCTACGGCGTACACCTCGAAATCGGGATAATCCGCTTTTACGTCCAAAGCCGCCTGCCTTGTAATCGTAATCGTACTTGCAAGTCCCGAGGAAATAGTAAAATGCAAAACGTCTTTTACCCCCGCTTTCGCCATTTTCGTAAAGTGAGCGATATGCGCCTCGTTATTGAGCTTTGCCGTACGCGGGAAATACCCCTCGCGTACCTTTTTATAAAAGGCGAAGTATTCCTCTTCACAAGAAAAATTATCCAATCCGTCTTCCAGTTTCCCCTCTTTTTCCAACGTAAACGTGAGAGGAACAAACCATATCCCTCTCTCTTCCACGTACGCCCGTTTCAAATCGCAGGTTGAATCGCTGGAAACTGCAAACAAAGCCATTTTTTCCCTCTCCGATTTTTTCCGTAAATCTCTTGCATCTTCATTATAACATACCACCCTAAACTCTGTCAACAATATTTGAAAATATTTTCTCGTGCATGTCATATAAATATATGACAATCCGCGTATAAAAAAAGGTTTTCACGTTGCTTAGAAAAAAATGTAATTTTTTCTTGAAAACGCGCGACTTTTTTCTTGAAAAGACTTGAAAAAACAAAGGAAATCCGTTATAATAGATATAGGTACTTTGTTATTTAGTTATATAATAGCCTATAACCTAAGTACAGTCTAAGCAAAACGCACGATAAGGAAGCAAAAAATGACGACGCAAGAATACCTTGATTTGAGAAACGAAGCATCTGTACGCGGCGTAGCCTCCGTAAACGCTGCCTCTACTCCCGTCGCTTTGACGGAAGAAGCGGTAGAACGTATCGCGGAAGCGTTCTGCGTTTGGCTCATTTCCCACACGGGAAAAATAAAAGTACGCGTAGCAATCGGACACGATTCCCGTCCTAGCTCTCCCGCCCTTTACCAAGCGGTTTTGCGCGGGATTACGAAAACGGGACACGAAGCGCTTTCTTTTGAACGCGTTACTTTGAGTAGAATGTTCTTAATCACGCAAAGTCAGATGCAAGAGGACGCGCAACGTTACGGCGACTTCCACGGTGCGCTGTACGTTACCGCCGATACGTTTACTGCGGAATATAACGGTTTAGATTTCTTCTATCAAGGAGAAAAACTGACCGCAGATGACGTGCGGGAGATTTTACAAATCGCTTGCGATTACCGCTTTGCCGAGCCGAACGTCTTCGGAAACGTTATCCATTATAACATTCTGCCCGTAGAAGAGTACGTTTTCCACGTCGCTTTGCAAAATGTGGCTGGCAGGGAGTTAGGGAAAGAACTCCTTTCCGCGTACGCAACGCGTACAAACGCGTATTTCGTTACGTTAGCAAAGGAATACTGTCAAGGCGTTTTACTTTCCTATGACGATTTGCACGGAGACGGTTGGGCGTTACTGAGAACGAATACGCAAGATGACGTTCTGTCCCTCAGTATAGAAAGCAAACGGGCGGACAGCGGGATAAAAATCGTTAAAGATTTGTATTATTTCTTAAAACAGTACGACTTTATAGACGTTACCGCGCTTGAAGAGGCGATTTTCGCTTGGCGGGAAGAAAAAACGCTCGCCTTGAAAGAGAAGTTTACGGGGCGCAAACTCGTGCGCGTACAGTTTTAAGTATTTTACCCGTTCCCACGCTTTTGGCGTTAGCCGTAAAACATAAGACGTAAGACGTAAAACATAAGGCGTAAAGCATAAGGCGTTAGCCCACAGCAAATTGTTAAGATAAATAAAAAAATAATAATCCAAAAGGAGAATATAATGGACGTACAAAAAACCACAATTAACGCGATAAGAGTGTTGTCCGCAGAAGCGATTGACGCGGCAAAATCGGGACACCCCGGTCTGCCGCTCGGCTGTGCTCCCATCGCGTATACCCTTTATCAGAACTTCTTAAAGTTCAACCCCAAATCCCCGAATTGGGAAAACCGCGACAGATTTATTCTTTCCGCAGGGCACGGGTCTATGCTCAATTATTCCCTGCTTTACCTGTACGGGTACGGACTGAAAAAAGAAGATTTGATGAGCTTCCGCCAATTCGGCTCGAAAACCCCCGGTCACCCCGAATACCGCCACACCGTCGGTATCGAAACGACCACCGGACCTTTGGGGCAAGGGATTGCCAACGCCGTCGGTATGGCGCTCGCCGAAGCACACCTCGCGGCTAAGTTCAATAAACCCGGCTTCCCTATCGTAGACCACTACACCTACGCCCTCTGCGGAGACGGGTGTTTGGAAGAGGGTATCTCCTACGAGGCTTGTTCGTTTGCCGGTACGCATAAACTTGGCAAACTCATTCTCTTCTACGACGATAACGATATCACGATTGAGGGGAATACGGACATTACGTTCAAAGAAAACGTGGGCGCACGTTTCGCGGCGCAAAATTGGCAGGTTTTACACGTAGACCTCGTTTCTTCCCCCGACGACGTAGCCGCGCTCTCCGAAGCGGTGGAAAAAGCAAAAGCAAATAAGGAAAAACCTTCCGTTATCATTTGTCATACCCATATCGGGTACGGTTCGCCCCTTGAAGGCAGCGAAAAGGTACACGGTTCGCCGCTCGGCGCGGAAAATCTCGAAAAAACCAAGAAAAAACTCGGTTGGGATTCCCTTCCTTTCGAATGCCCGCAAGAAGTGTTCGACCACTGCAAAGAGGCGGCAAACTCGGGTGCGGCGGCAGAAGTGCATTGGAAGAAAATGTTCATCGACTACGAATACAACTTCCCCGAACTTGCGCAAGCGTATAAAGACGCTATGTCGGGCAAACTCCCCTTGGAAGAAGAACTTGACGATTTATACGAGTTCGACAAGCCGATGGCTACCCGTCAAACTTCTGCGAAAGTACTCAATAAGCTTGCAGCGAAGCTCCCTTCGCTCGTGGGCGGCTCGGCAGACCTCGCGCCTTCTAACCTTTCGGATATGAAAGATACGGATACGATAAAATACGGCTCGCTCACGCCCGATAACTTCGCGGGCAGAAACGTCCATTTCGGTATCCGTGAACACGCAATGGCGGCAATCGCTAACGGTATGCAGCTCCACGGCGGTTTGCAAGCATACTGCGCAACCTTCTTCGTATTCTCCGATTATTGCAAACCCGCAATGCGTTTGTCCGCGCTTATGGGCTTGCCCGTGACCTATATCATGACGCACGATTCCATCGGCGTTGGCGAAGACGGCCCTACCCATCAGCCTATCGAACAGTTGATTATGCTCCGTTCGATCCCCG
>JAZRBK010000130.1:0-5989 GCA_045635025.1 Candidatus Scatosoma sp. | reverse complement strand
TGATGGGGGGTGTTGGCGGACTTCCTTGCCGAGTTGGTTTGCCGAGCTTCTTTTCGCCCGTCTTTTAGCAGGAACAAACGCAGAATAGCGGATTGTTTCCCGTGAAACGCCGTGTGTTTTTACGGCGAAACCGACGGTTTTATTATAAAGGCGGGTATGGGGTTTGCGCAAGAGTTATTCGGTAGGGAAAAAACGGAAAACCGTTCACGGATTGGAAAGAAAGGAAAAATTAAGGAAGAAAACAGGCGAAAATTACGGAAAAAGTCGTTTTTTGTCAAAAAAAGGCAACGCGGACAATTTTTTTCAGGCGAAGAAATGCACGTTGCTTGCGAATTGCGGAAAACTATGATATAATACAAACGTATCCGTAAGTATAAAGTTTAGGGTTACACGGATAAAGGTTAAGGCGTAAAAGATAAAAAGTGCCGATTTTCGCGCTCGCGAAAGCCGCGTTAGCGGAAAATAACAAAGAACGAAAAATGCAAAACGAAAAAAGCGGGCTCGCCGAAAAGGAGGAAAAAATGAAAAACGGAAAATGGATTACCGACGTGCATACCCATTCTAACTTTTCGCCCGACGGCGTGTCTAAATTGCAAGATATGTTCGAAACCGCGCAGAAAATCGGCATCGATTTTTATGGCGTTTCTGAACATTTCAGTTACGATTTTTGCCCCGACAGACTCGACGATTTTTCGCGTACTGTGGACGAGGAATCTTATTACCACACGGCAAGGCATTTGCAGGAAGATTACGCGGGTGTGATGAACGTGCTCGTCGGTGCGGAATTCGGTTTCTCCGATAACAAAGACAAACAAAAAGCATATCTTGCCTCGTATGAAAAATACCGCCCCGATTTCGTCGTGAACAGCGTTCATTCGATTGAGGGCGTCGGATATAGCGACGGACAGGCGTATTACACTTACGGCAAAAACGGCGAAAAAACCGTGCGGGATAGGCTGGAAGTGTTTAGAGAATACCTCGCGCTTATCCGCAGAAGCTTGGACGTTCCCTATCCTTACGATATCGTCGGGCATATCGGTTATTCCGCGCGGTATGCGCCTTATTTGAGTAAGGAAATCGATTACGCGGGATTTGCGGCGGAGTATGACGATATTTTGAAAACGATTATCCGAAAAGAAAAAATCTTAGAGATTAACGCCGCGGCACGGGATTTGCCGACGAAATACGTTCCCGTAAGAGCCGCCGTGGAAAGATATTACGAGCTCGGCGGGCGGAAAGTTTCCTATGCCTCCGACGCGCATTCGACGGAAAGTATTCTCCGCAAACGAGAGGATATCGTCAATATGCTTAAAGAAATTGGGTTCACCTATCTCACCGTGCCCTGCCGCGGCGAGCATATCAAAATAGAAATTTGACAGAGCAGAGGTTATTATAATAGGAAGCCGTTAGATAAGAGGTAATTGTATGTCGCAGTTGGATTTGTTGAAATTGTTACAGCTTTGCGGGGAGGAAACGGAGCTTGCCGACTTCACTCCCGAAGAATTGCAAGAACTTTTGGAGCGTATGCAAAACGGGGACGAACCCCTACCTTTGACGAAAGAAGCATTCAAGGAAAAATACTTTGCCTATTACGACGACGTGAAAGATAAGTCCTTGAAAAAACAGGATTGGTAAATCGTTTTTCGTTTCTATGCGGACGGCGAAAGCGGAAAAACAAGAAGAAAGCGCGCGGAAAAACTTGCCCCAAAGCAAAAACGGGGCTACCGTGTACGAGACGAATGAAAAGCAACGGCATTTAGAAACAGGGAAGGGAAAAGCGTGATAAAAGACAAAAGAGAAAAAAATCAAATGCTTGCCCGCGTTTTGCGCTTAGGGGAAGCGGGAATAAAAACGCTCCGTCGCGTGTTCGCGAGCGTGCCTTTCGCTGTTTTTGAAACGCTTTTTGCTATACTCGTCGTGGCGCTTTCGGAAGAGGTGGCGGGCGCGGTGGCGTTCGTGGCGTTGCTTTGTATCAAGCTCGTCGTTTGCGAGGACGTGATGACGACGACGTTGCCCTTTTTGCTCCTTTCTGCGTTCGTTACGAACTGTTACGACTCGTTCGATTTGTTTATCGGGTATATCGTGTGGGCGCCGCTTGCGGTGGTGTGCGTATTATTCCATTTTATCGTGTATGCGAAACCCGTGCGGCTCGGGCGTAGCGCGGAGGGCATTTTCCTTGTCAGTATCGCTGTTCTGCTCGGCGGAATCGGGCGGTTTTCCGTGCTCGAATACGCGAAAGGCTCGTATTATATCTTCGGGCTCGGTGCGGGAATGCTCGTCGCGTATTATTTGATGAAATCGCAATTCGCCGTGCGTAGAAATTACGATATGAAATCGCGCTTTGCGCTCATTATGACCCTTTGGGGTTGTCTTTGCGCCGCTATCGTCGTGCTCGGCTATATGAAAGTCGGGTTTGGGTGGCGGTTGCGCGGATACAGTATCGGGTTCTCCCGAAATAACATTTCTACAATGTTGATGTTCGCGATGCCCTTTCCCCTGTTCTTGGGAATAAAACAGAAATGGCTCGACGTGTTTACACCCCTCTTTTTTACCGCGATTTGTGCGACGACTTCGCGCGGGGGCTTGATTTTCGGCGGTGTAGAGTTCCTCGTGTGTTGTGCGTATTGGGTGATGACGAACGGCAAAACGGCGCGCGGACGGATAATTCGCGGCGGCGTGTGCTTGCTCGTGAGCGCGTTTATCGTTCTGTGTGTGCGCGGACCGATTTATAAAGTGCTCCACGACAGACTGCTCGCCAACGTGCATTTGACGGAAGAACCGCGTTATAAAATGATTTTCGAGGCGTGGGAGAAGTTCTGCGAGAGCCCGATTGTCGGCACGGGGCTTTTGGATAACGGAACGACTTACGGCGAAGTGAAAAAAACGGGCGCAATGGGTTGGTATCATATGATGATACCGCAGATTTTCGCGAGTATGGGGCTCGTCGGCGTTTTGGCGTACGGGTATCAGGGCTTTTTGCGCGCGAAAGCGATTTTCCGCAAAGTCAACGCTTGGTCGCTGTGTTTGGGGATTTCGTACCTTGGCGTTTTGCTGATGAGCCAAGTCAATCCCGGGGAGTTTTGTCCGCTCCCGTTCGAACTTTTGGCGGTGCTCCTTTTTATTTTGCAGGAGCTTAGGATAGAAGAAAACTCCCTGCCGCTTGCAAAGGAGTTTTGGGAAAATCGTAAAATAAAACGGTATAAGTAACCGCTTTATAGGATTCGGCAATGAGCGTTTTTCTCTTATAAACCAACCGAGGAAGAGAAGATTTTTAGGAAAATCAGCAACAATTATTTACAATTTCGCGTATAAATGGTATAATAAGGGTAATAAACAGAAAAAAGGAGCGAAAGGCTATGAGAATATGCGTATTCGGCGCGGCGTCGCCGACGATTGATAAAGAATATATCGAAAAGGTGGAAAAATTAGGCGAAGAAATGGCGAAACGCGGACATTCGCTCGTGTTCGGAGGCGGCGGAAACGGGCTAATGGGCGCGGCGGCGCGTGGCGTGCATAAAGGTGGCGGACACGTGCTCGGCGTTATCCCTAAGTTCTTTAAGGAAGAGGGCGTAGAGGCGGTTTACGAAACGTGCGACGAGCTTATCGAGCCCGATACGATGCGTGAACGCAAACAAATTATGGAAGATAACGCGGAAGCGTTTATCATTGCGCCCGGGGGGATTGGAACGTTTGAAGAGTTCTTTGAAATCCTTACCTTAAAACAGCTTTGCCGTCATAATAAACCGATTGCGATTTACAACGTTCGCGGGTACTATAACGAGATTTTCCAAGCGATTGAACAGGCTACAATCAAGAACTTTATCCGCGGCGGGTGTATGGAGTTATTCCGTATCAGCGACGATATAGACACCTTGCTTTCCTATATCGAAACGCCCGACTTAGAAAAGAGAACGGTAAAAGACTTAAAAGACGGTTAAAAAGTAAAACCCCCTACCCGTGTACGCGATGAAACGGGGTTTGGGGTATTAAAAAGAGAATATAATTATAAGAATTATAATGATAACCATTATAAAAAACAGTAAATAAAAGAAGTAAAAATCTATCAAAACCGAGAAACACTCCCGCTCTGCCGCGCTTATCGCTTGCGGTAGGCAGTGGGGGTGATTTTTTTAAGTTCCTTAAATGTTTTGATAAAATAACTTAAATTATTAAATCCGCAATCGTAAGCAATGCGCGTAATGCTCTCGTCCGAGCCGATAAGTTTCCGAGCGGCGCGTTCGATGCGGTAAGTGAGCAGGTATTTCACGGGCGTAGTACCCGTCATCGACTTAAAAAAGGAGCAGAAATATTTCGTAGACAAACCCGCCTCCCGCGCCATATCGTCCAAAGTAATTTCCAAGGCGAAATTGTCGCGGATATACTTCAAAACCCGTTTTAAGGTATAGATTTTTTGCGTGTCTTTGCCGTGTTTGAGCGCTCGCTTGAACAGCCCTTTTTCTTGTATAACCCCGAAAAGCTGCATAGCCAAACCAATCGTTTGAAAGGCGTAACCCGCCTTTTTTTCGTCCATCGTGTTCATCATCGAAAGAATAAGCGTTCGCGCATCGTCGTCGGTTACCTTTTCTAAGACGAAGTTTTCCTGCGATAAAAGCGCGTCTAAAAAGAGGTTGCAGGTGTGATTTCCCGTCCGCAAAAACGCGGGTTGAAATACAAGACAACGGTATTCGCAGGCAAAGGGGATTGCGCCGTGGATAACCTCGCTGTTGACGAACACCACGTCCCCCGCCTCGCAATCGAACGTCCGCTCGTCCAAGCTAACGCGCAAGCTCCCCGAAAGCACGTGGATAAGCTCGATGGAAGCGTGCCAATGCATTGCCATTTTATAACGCGGGTGCTCGCCGTTTAATTTGTAAAGCTCGAAGGGAAAATCTTCCGTTCCGTGCTGTTTGAGTTCGTTAAAGCTCATAATGTACTCCAAAGTGGTAAGATGTGAAAATAATTATACTTTTTATTATTATAGCACAAGTATTTTCCTTTTTTCAAGTATATAATGATAGATAGAAGAAAATAATTCCGTATTTTTACGGAAGAAACACGGAGGGAAAAATTATGGCGAAATCAAGACTTATCGGGAGTTATCCCGTTATCGGAATCCGTCCTACTATCGACGGCAGAAGAGGTCCGCTCAAAGTACGCGAAAGCCTCGAAGTGCAAACGATGAATATGGCGAAAAACGCGGCGAAGCTCATAGAAGAGAACGTGTTCTATTCCAACGGCGAACCCGTAAAGGTGGTTATTGCGGACACGACGATTGGGCGTGTTGCGGAAGCTGCGGCTTGTGCGGAAAAGTTCAAAAAGGAGGGCGTGGATATCACGCTTACCGTAACGCCCTGTTGGTGTTACGGCAGCGAAACGATGGATATGGACCCTAAGACGATAAAAGCGGTTTGGGGCTTTAACGGCACGGAACGCCCCGGCGCGGTATATTTGGCGGCGGTGCTTGCGGGGCACGCGCAAAAAGGGCTTCCCGCGTTCGGGATTTACGGACACGACGTTCAGGATTTGGACGATACCTCTATCCCCTGCGACGTAGCGGAAAAGATTTTGCGCTTTGCACGTAGCGCGGTAGCGGTAGCGACGATGCGCGGAAAATCGTATCTCCAAATCGGCTCAATTTGTATGGGAATCGCGGGCTCTATCGTGGACGTGGACTTCTTTGAAGAGTACCTTGGTATGCGGGTAGAAAGCGTGGACGAGGTGGAAATTATCCGCCGAATGACGGAAGGGGTTTACGACGAAAAAGAATATCAAAAGGCGCTTGCTTGGATCAAGGAAAAATGCAATGCCGACTTCGATAAAAACCCCGAACATATGCAAAGAACGCCCGAGCAAAAGGCAAAGGACTGGGAATTCACTGCAAAGATGGCGTGCATTATCAAAGACCTTATGAACGGCAACCCCAATTTACCCGAGGGTTGCGAAGAAGAGAGAGTGGGGCATAACGCCATTGCGGCAGGGTTCCAAGGAC
>JAZRBK010000129.1:0-1920 GCA_045635025.1 Candidatus Scatosoma sp. | reverse complement strand
CAAAGTCAATTCCCGTCCGCTTGCCGTGGCGATGGCTTCGCCTTTATCGATATACACCATTTCCCAAAAATCGTGAAACTCTTCGTTGCTTACGAAATCTTTGTCAAATTCCAAATAATGTATGGTTACGATTTTATTGATAAGAAGAAGGTTTTCTATCTTGTGCTTGTAATACTGTTTTCTCATGCTTTTAGTATAACACGAACGGCTTGAATTTGTCAATAAATTTAAAGGTAAAAAAAGAGTGGAATTTTTTACTCTTTTTCAAGACTGTACGACATTGCTAAAATCGTATAAATGTGATACAATATAGGAAAAGAAAAAAAGGAGAGAGAACAATGAGAGTATTAGCAGTAGGTTGTCATCCCGACGATATTGAAATAGCTTGTTCGGGTACGCTTGCGAAGTGCGTAAAACGCGGGGATACGGTTATCGTTTGTCACGCGTCCACGGGAAATTTGGGACACGTGGTGATTCCGCCCGACGAGCTTACCAAAACCCGCGCGGCGGAAGCAAAAAAAGCTGGTGCGTTGGCTGGCATTGAAGTAATTTGCGCGGGGTTTAACGATTTGGATATTTACGACAACAACAAAGAAGCGCGCGATAAAATGGTGGATATTATCAAGTACGCAAATCCCGATTTTATCATCACGCACAACCCTGACGATTATATGCCCGACCACACGGCGGTTTCCCGTTTGGTGTTTGATGCAAGCTTTACGGCGACTTTGCCTAACTATAAGAGCAAGTATAAAGAACCTGCGAAGTTAGTGCCTATTTATTACATGGACACACTTGCAGGGGTAAATTTCAACCCCACGGAGTTCGTGGATATTTCCGAGGAAATCGATTTAAAGATAAAGATGCTGGAATGTCATGAAAGTCAGCTCGTTTGGATGCGCGAACACGACGGTATTGATTTTGCGGATATGGTTAAAACCTGTTCGAGATACCGCGGATATCAATGCGGAGCGGAATACGCGGAAGGGTTTAGACCTTGTCAGGTGTATTTAAAGGGTACGACCAAACGCTTGTTGCCTTGACAATGCATAATTGCGGAAATATTATCATTTTAAATAAAAAATAATTAAATAAGGAGAAAAATATTATGAACTTTAATTCAACCGTAAAAGGTAGTATGCTGGAAGGGTTTTACGCCGCAGGCTGGGATTTTGACAAAATCGACGCGTGTATCGACGCGCCCGAAAAGATTACGGAAAGACAATCGCACTGGAACGCAGGATTTACGCCTGTTCAATGCAATAACCTTGGTGAATTTGAAACGTATATGGGACACGAAATCGCTATGCAAATCAAACTTGCGAAAGACCGCAAAGAAAAGATTGCATTCATTCTTCCCGTAGGCCCTATGGGTATGTATAAATGGGTGGTTTATTTCTTAAAGGAATGGAAAGTATCTTGCGAACACGTATATACGTTCAATATGGACGAATGGGCTGACAGCGAAGGAAACACGCTCGCTCCCGACAATTCTGGCGCGTTCCAGTATGCAATGGAACAAGCATTATTCAATCCTTTGGGCGAACTTACCGTACCCAAGAATCAAAGAAACTTCGCAACGAAAGCGAACTTGCCTACCTATCCCGAAAAGATTGCGGCTTTGAAAGCAGAAGGCGCAAAGCTTGTACTTGTTTACGGTATCGGCAGAATGTGCCATATCGCATTTTGGGAACCCACCTTTGCCGCGGATTATGCGACGGCGGAAGAGTGGGAAAAAGCGCCTTATAGAATCGCGGCGAAAATCCACCCCTTGACGGTGGAACAAAACGCATTGACCAGCTTCAAGTCCAGAACTACCCTTGTGCCCTGCCGCGCTAACACCATCGGCCCCGGCCTGTTCCTGCAGGCAGATTACGCTATTGGCGGCGCAGACGGCACTTTGGGCAGAGGTATGCAATG
>JAZRBK010000128.1:0-2543 GCA_045635025.1 Candidatus Scatosoma sp. | reverse complement strand
AAGATTTTTATAAAAAGAAAGAGTCTGCGGTGCAGGCTCTTTTTTCATATGCAAGGAAAAATGTGCATACAATAGAAGAGAAAAATTGCGTGCGAGGTGGGTATGAAAAAAGGTGTTGTGATGTTGGCAATAACGGTGTTTTTGTGCGGAGCTGGTTTTTTGGGCGGATGTAAAAAACAGACGAAGGTGGCAAGCAGGTACGAGATGAATATCGAATTTTCGCCGCAGACCGCGACGGTGTCGGGGACGGTGAAGCTCACGTTTACCAACGTTTACGATCAAGAAATTAAGGAATTGAAATTTCAGCTTTATCCCAACGCGTATCGAGAAAATGCCGTGTATAAAGCCGTTTCCAAAACGTACGAAAAGGCGGCGTATTACGAGGGGGAAAGCTATGGGGAAATATCTATTTTGTCGGTCAATGGTGCGCAATCGTTTGAAGTTGGCGGCGAGGATGAAAATATTTTGGTTGCGTATTTGGAGCGGAGTTTGTTTCCAAATGATAGCGTGACTTTGGATATTTGTTTCTTGACGGAGCTGGCGTCGGTTAATCATCGGACGGGCGTGGGAGAAAGGAGTGTTAATTTGGGGTATTTTTATCCCGTGCTCTGCGGCTGGAAAGATGGGGGCTTTTGTGAAAACACCTACGATTTTATAGGCGATCCTTTTTATAACGATTGTGCGGAATATCAAATTTCGATTACCTTGCCTAAAGAATACACGGTGGCGAGCGGTTGCGAATTGGTGGAAGAAAAGTGGCTGGAAAGTAAAAAGAAGTACACCATGTACGCGATGAATTTCAGGGACGTGGCGTTCGCGCTGTCTAAAGAATACCAAGTGGCAAGCTGCGAGATGGGTGAAAAAACGCTCAATTATTACGCGTATGACGAAAAGACGGCGAAAGAGGGCTTGGAGATTGTCAAAAAGGCGTTTGGGGTATATCAAGAAAGGTTTGGAGCGTATGCGTACGAGAGTTTTTCGTTGGCGCAGACGGGCTTTTGTTTGGGGGGTATGGAATATACGGGCTTGGGGATTGTCAGCGATTCGCTTAAGGGTGAAGATTTGGTGCGCGCGATCGCGCACGAGACGGCGCATCAGTGGTGGTATGCTGCGGTGGGGAGCGATCAACTTGGCGAGGCTTGGCAGGACGAAGGGCTGGCGGAGTATTCTTGCGCGCTCTTTTATGAAAAATATCCCGAATACAGCGTGGGGTATGCGGAGTTTGTCGGGCAGGCCTTGAAGGATTATCGGCTGTATGCGGACGTTTACGGTCAGGCGTTGGGGCAGTGGGATACGCGTATGAGCCGTCCTTTAAGCGGATTTTTGAGTGAGTATGAATATCGTGCGATTGCTTATGATAAGAGTGTAGTGATGTGGGATTGCTTGCGAAAGAGCGTTGGGGATAAAAAGTTTTTTGCGGCATTGCAAAGATATTATAAGGAAAATACGTATGAAATGGCGTCGGTGGGGAGTTTAGTTGGTTGCTTTGAGAAATGCGGTGCGGACGTTGCGGGGTATTTCGACGGGTTTTTAAGCGGAAAGGGGGTGCTGTGAAGATAAGTAAAAGTGAATGGTGAAAAGTGAAGAGGTGCGGAAGTGATTCGAAAGGGGGAAATTCGTGGAAAGAATTTGAGATTTTTTTGCTGTAAAACACTTGCCAAATTTGAAAACATAGCGTATAATAGAAACG
The DNA here is from genome assembly GCA_045635025.1 of Candidatus Scatosoma sp. Classification (GTDB taxonomy): domain Bacteria; phylum Bacillota; class Clostridia; order Christensenellales; family Borkfalkiaceae; genus Scatosoma. The sequence continues at coordinate 853 of JAZRBK010000128.1, read as the reverse complement.
TAGCATAGTGCAAACGTTGATTTGCAATCCAAACCTATGCGTAAAGGACTCTTAAGAGTTAAGGAGAGATTATGGACGCTGTCCCTAACCGAAGTTGCATGACAACCAAAGAAATTCTGCTGTGTGACAGAGTGCCTTTACGGAAAGGCGTTGCTTTTTAACGCGTTTTTGTGAGTGAGTACGGCGCACGGTGGGTTTCCCGTGCGTTTTTTTGCGCTCTTTTGACCTTGCGTCGGGGCGGGAAAACGCCGAACAGAGTAATTTTAAGGCGGTACGTATATGATTAGATTTTACAAAACGGAAGATAGCCGCGTGCAATCCATCGACGCATTTGCAAGTCGTTGCTGGGTGGAGATGATCAATCCCACGGACGATGAAGTTGAGGATATTTGCGCGCTGAGCGGAATCAATGAAGAAATGATTAAGGCTGCGCTCGATGAAGAAGAATCGGCGCGTGTGGAAACGGAAGACGGCACGACCATGTATATCGTGGACAGCCCTATGATGGTGGAAACGGAAGAGGGTGATGACACCTATACCACTATCCCTGTGGCGATCATCTACAATGATGAGTGTATTGTGACGGTTTCGTTGCATCAAAATCCCGTGTTTGCCGGGTTCCGTACGAACAGAAGCAAGGTTTCGACCTTGAAGCCCGTCGGGTTTGTGCTTCATTTCATGTATGAGAACGTTAAGCGGTTCTCGTTTTTGCTGAAACAAATTGATAAAAAATCCTTGCGTTTGCAGGCGGAGTTGCATAAGTCTATGCGTAATCAAGAACTTATCGAGTTGCTTGGTTTGCAGGATTCGCTCGTTTATTTCTCGACCGCGCTTTCGGCGAACTCGTCGGTGT
>JAZRBK010000127.1:0-1318 GCA_045635025.1 Candidatus Scatosoma sp. | reverse complement strand
GTTGAAAGTTACGAAAACGGGCGGAATGGGTATTGCCGTCGGCGTTGGTAATGCAAAACTCGGCGGCGCGTGGTTTGAAAATTCGGCGGCATATAATATCACTCTCGACACGGCGGGGAGTGCCGCCCGTTACGATTGTGTTATTATCCGAAACGACGACAGCGAGGACGTGCGAGAGCCGATGATTTATATTAAATCCCTTTCGGCTATCCCGACCGTAAACAACTTGACGAGAGCGGGCGACGTTTACGAAATTTGCGTTGCGTATGTTCGCGTTCCCGCGTTTGCAACGGCTATTACGGACGAGGATATTATCGACACCCGCGAGGACGGCGCATTGTGTAACGTAATGTCGGGCGTGGGCGCGGTAGTTGTTCGGACATACCGAAATACTTATTTTTCGCAAACAGCAAATCAAAGGATTATTCCGATTGGTATTCCGCAATACAATAAGAGCCGCGACAAGTTAACCGTAATCGTAAACGGTTTAGTTTTTGCGGAGGGTGATAATTATGTGATTTGGAGCAATTCAAAAGAAATATCGCTTAATATCGGTTTACCCGTTGTTGGTACGCGTATTGATTTTGAAGTGGCGAAGAACGTAAATGCAGCAGGGGCTGAAACGGTTGTTCAAGAGGTTGCGGGATTGCGCACGGAAATGACGGCGGCAAATCGTATTCTCACGAATTACTATTATTGCAACGGCGTAAACGATAATGTCAATATTTCAAATATCGTCAAGGCATTTATGGGTTTGAATTTCTATCACTCTATGAAATTACACATTATCGGACATTTTGGATTTTCCCAAATGTACGACGGTGCGGGTACAAGTTTAAATCCTTACAAGCTCTTTGATTTTGGCGTTTTTGCGAATGTACCGAAACCGAAAGTTATTCTCGACTTTTCCGAGTGTGAAGAAATTTCTGTTCTCGTTGCCGACGGAAGTTACACGGTTATATTCGGCGGAACAGCCTTTGAGGTAAAAGGTGCGAATGTGTACGCTTCAAATACCACGGCGGGAACGGTTATTCGCATATTTGGCGACGGCACACAATCAATCAAAGCGGAAGATTGCAGGTTTTGGCTCACGGGCTATAAAAATAGTCTTATTGCAACGAACGGAACTTTTGTAAATTGCCGTGGTAGTATCGCAAACGTAACGGAAAACTCATATTGTTTCTTGCCGTCGACTAACGGCATTGTACGTATTACGGGCGGCGAATATTACGCATACACGGGCGACAGTACAAAGCAAAGCGCAATCGTAGGACAAAGCGCCGCGAACGCAGTTTCTATCCTTTACGGGGTATCTGCT
>JAZRBK010000126.1:0-2094 GCA_045635025.1 Candidatus Scatosoma sp. | reverse complement strand
AGTAGCCGTTCTTTGCTGCTTCCTGAATACCCTTGTCGATTGCAGGGATGTATTCCTTAGGAATCGAACCACCAACGGTTTCGTCTTCGAACGAATAGCCTGCGCCCGGTTCTTGAGGAATCAAGCGAAGTTTACAATGACCGTATTGACCTTTACCACCCGATTGACGCTTATACATACCTTCCGCTTCCACTTCTTTGCGGAACGTTTCTCTGTATGCAACTTGGGGAGCGCCGACGTTCGCTTCTACCTTAAACTCACGAAGCAAACGGTCTACGATGATGTCAAGGTGAAGCTCACCCATACCCGCGATAATCGTTTGACCCGTTTCTTGGTCGGTATACGTCTTGAACGTAGGGTCTTCTTCCGCAAGTTTGATAAGCGCCATCGTCATCTTTTCTTGACCAGCTTTCGTCTTGGGTTCAAGGGAAAGTTGAATAACGGGTTCAGGGAACACCATCTTTTCAAGAATGATGGGATGTTTTTCGTCGCAAAGCGTATCGCCCGTCGTCGTGTATTTCAAACCCACGATAGCACAGATGTCGCCCGAGCAAATCTCAGGGATATCCTTTCTTTCGTTAGAGTGCATTTGCACCAAACGGCCAACTCTTTCCTTCTTCTCTTTCGTGGAGTTATACACGTAAGAACCCGCAGACAAAACGCCCGAATATGCGCGGAAATACGCAAGCGAACCTACGAACGGGTCAGTCGCAATCTTGAATGCAAGACCAGCGAACGGTTCGTCGTCGGACGTCTTTCTGATTTCCTCTTCTTCCGTATCGGGGTTTACACCTTTGACGAAGTCAACGTCAAGAGGGCTAGGAAGGAAGTTGATAACCGCGTCGAGCAAGAATTGAACGCCCTTGTTCTTATACGAAGAACCGCAGAGCATAGGAATTGCTTCCATTCTCAAACAACGCGCGCGAAGACCTGCGATAATATCCTCTTCGGAAAGGTCGCCGTCCTCGAAGTATTTTTCCATAAGTTCGTCACTACCGGACGCAGCTTCTTCTACGAGCTTTTCTCTATATTCAGTCGCTACCGCCATCATATCTTCGGGAATAGGCTCTTTGCGGAAATCCTTACCCAAATCGTCGTAGTAAACCTCTGCTTCCATACGGATTAAGTCAACGATACCTTTGAACGTTTCCTCTCTACCGACGGGAAGTTCGATGGGAACGGGGTTCGCGCCAAGTCTTTCTCGAATCATATTCTCTACACGGAAATAGTCCGCGCCGTTGATATCCATCTTATTGACGTATGCGATACGGGGAACTTTATAGTTATCCGCTTGACGCCATACGGTTTCCGATTGAGGCTCAACGCCGCCCTTTGCACAGAACGTAGCTACCGCACCGTCGAGAACGCGAAGGGAACGTTCAACTTCAACCGTGAAGTCAACGTGGCCCGGCGTATCGATGATGTTAAAACGGTGTCCTTTCCAGATACACGTCGTAGCAGCGGACGTAATCGTGATACCACGTTCCTGCTCTTGCGCCATCCAGTCCATAACCGCCGTACCTTCGTGCGTGTCCCCGATTTTGTGCGTTTTACCCGTGTAGAACAGGATACGCTCCGTCGTAGTAGTTTTACCGGCGTCAATGTGCGCCATAATACCAAAGTTTCTGGTGTGGAATAAATCGTATTCTCTTGCCATACCGTACCTCTTTTAGAATCTGAAATGAGCGAATGCTTTGTTCGCTTCCGCCATTCTATGCGTGTCTTCTTTCTTCTTTACAGAGCCGCCCGCGTTGTTATACGCGTCCATAAGCTCCGCTGCAAGACGGCTTGCCATTTCTCTTTCGCTTCTCTTTCTCGTGTTGATAACAATCCAGCGAATCGCGAGCGTTTGGCGTCTTTCGGGTCTGATTTCGATAGGAACTTGATAGTTAGCACCACCTACGCGGCGAGCCTTAACTTCTACTACGGGCATAACGTTTTCCATAGCTTGTTTGAAAATCTCCATCGGCTCCATATTCAATTTCTCACCCATCATTTTGAATGCATCGTAAACGATGGTCTGCGCAGTACCCTTTTTGCCGTCGAGCATAATTTGATTGATAAGCTTCGTAACGACTTTGCTGTTATACATAG
>JAZRBK010000125.1:0-2514 GCA_045635025.1 Candidatus Scatosoma sp. | reverse complement strand
GGCAAGCAGAGCCACCGCGGCTGGCGTCTTTATGTGGAACGATGCGGTCGTGTCGCAATATTCGTGGAATGTGACTTTCACGGGGGTAGAAACGCGTGAAGTGGTTGCAGGGCAGGCAATAGGCGATTTGCCTACGATTGAACATTTTAGCAACGGAGTTTGGACAGACGCGAACGGAAATGCATACACTGCGGAGTCTGTTCCTGCAGCGGATCTTGTTCTTACGACGGACGCAAGCATCAGCTATACCATAGAAGGCGTTAATGGAACCGATGTGTATAGCGGATCGTTAGTTTTCGGCGGCGAGCCTTCTTACGACGCTTACAATGCATTAACGAAAGACACTACGACGTATATTGGTTATCTGGTCGGAGACGTGCTTTATGCAGATCTGACCGAGGCAATTATGGCAAGCGCAGCTTCGGATGAAAAGATTGTAGCCAAGACGATAACGCTGGGTATTATCGACGGCGCAAGTATTCGTTTGAACAATAATCCTTCTATCCGTTTCACCGCAACCGTGGGTGTTTCGGATAGCGAATACGCAAAGGTGCTTGACTTTGGTATTTTGTTGACGACGGATGAGGTTAGAAAGAATTTAAGTGCGTTCACGATTGAAGGTTTAAGCGGTGTAGATAGCTCTTTGTATTACAATTACAATAAAAACAGTGGTATTCTTCGTTATGTTGAAAATGAAGATTATGCAAATCAATACGTATATTCATTAGTGCTTGACAAAATAAGTAAATCGAATTATGGCGTGAAGTATACAGCTCGTGCATATGTGCTTGTGGAATACGCAGACGGTACGCAAGCTTACGTTTATAGTGAGTTTGACGAAGAAACCCATATTCGTTCGATGTACGATGTTGCAAGCGCGGCGATTGCGGATGAAGAGGCTGGATATACGGACGCACAAAAGACGATTATCCAAAAATATATCGACGGCGTCATTGATTTGAATAGTTACCTTGAATTGCAAGGTAGAGAACGCAATTATACCGTTTCTGTAAGCGATGTAGATGCAAACGGTGATTATACGGTGACGGTAACCCCTAAAAATGGCTTTGACATCATGGGTATCGGTGCGATTTACGTAGATGGGATGAAGGTTTCCGTAAGCAATGCCAATGTAAGTGCAGGTACGTTCAAGATCAGTGAAAGTGAAATGGAGGAAAACGTACTGGCAGCGTTTGAATATGTTATGGCCCAAAAAGAGGATTTGCGTGCTTTGCAAATTTCCGCATATTCGGGTCCTTCGCTCGGCGTAAAACAAACGGCTTCGGATACGGTGGTGGCAGGCGGTTACGTGGCTACGTACGAAGATTTGAAGACGTATATGGCGGCGGGTTTTGATGCTTGGTATTTAGACGTATCTTGTTTATCCCAAGTAACGGGCTATACCGCGAAAGGTACGACCTACAAGGGCGATACGCCTACTTACGATGTATATCGTGCTTTGGACTTGGCTGCGCAGTATGCAAACGAAACAGGTAAGCCTTGTCCCGTCTATATCAATATCCCCCATTTGACGGGTATGGTCATGGATGAGGTGGAAGTCGGTAAGACGTGGATTAAGTTCATTTATGACATCTTTACCAACTATAGTGATGGGCTTACAACGGCGGCGAATTCGCCTGTAAATGGTATTAATCAGATTGGTGGCTTTATGCTCCGCGACGAGCCTGCTTTAGCTGATTACGATGCGTTTGCGGCGGTTTATAACGAAATTGCATACACTTGTGGCGCGATTGAGGCAGGTTATGGTTTCAACTGTGCGCTTTTACAGACCTACGCAGGACAGGAACTCGTTGGTAGCAGTTATGCGGATTATGTAAATATGTATGCAACACTTATGCAGGACGCGTATATTTCGTTTGATAACTATCCCTTCTATTATGTGTCTAAAGATGGGTTATTTAATAGCACTTCTGAAAATCGGATGGAAGGTAGTTGGTATTCGGATATGCAGGCTGTCCGTGCAAATGAAAACGGTACGGGGACTTGTATTCAATCGTATACTGCTGGTGCGCAGGAAAGCGGTTGGATCACCAAGACGACGAAGTATAAGATGATTGACAAAGAAGCGGAAATATCCATGCAGGTTTACACAGCGCTTGCATACGGCTTTACCGAACTCGATTATTTCGTCTATTGGGATACAATGAATCGTGAGATGATGGAAGCGGCAGGAAAAACAGGAGAGGTATTTCAAAAGACACCAATCATGTGGAATGACGTGGATGACTGGTCGAAAGGTCATTATCAGTCTGAATATTATGGTTGGATCAAGAATAGCAACACGGAGGCAAAGAGCTTGTTTGAGGTTTTAAGCAAGTTTACAAGTACAGGTGTTCAGATTGTCGAGGGATCTTTGGCTTGCGCTAACGTTTTCGGTAACGCAAGCACGACGAATACGACGAATGCTATTACTGTTTCGTCGGCATACGATATGCTCGTAGGCGGATTTACGGCAAATGGTTATAACGGATATTTGGCGGTAAACGTGGATTT
>JAZRBK010000124.1:0-3112 GCA_045635025.1 Candidatus Scatosoma sp. | reverse complement strand
CGACCTTTTGCCCTTTCATCATCTCTTCGATATAACCCTCTTCTTCCGCGAGGGATTTTTGTTGGGCTACCATATATTTTGCGCTTCTTCCGCCGATTTTTTTCACGACGAGCGTAATCGCAAACGTACAAACCACAACAACAAGGAAAAGCCACAAGCTATAATAAATCATTAGGCATATCGACACGATAAGCGTGAGCGAGCTCGTCAAAAGCGTGGGCAGGCTCTGCCCAATGAGCTGACGGGTTGCGTCCGTATCGTTGGTGTACGCGCTCATAATCTCGCCGTGCGCGTGCTCGTCGAAATACTTAATCGGAAGCCGTTGCATCTTCGCGAACATATCTTTCCGCAAATTATACAGCATACCTTGCGTTACCACCGCCATAATGCGGTTATAGAAGAACGTAGCGATAACGACTATCCCATACGCGCCCGCCATACCGAGCACCATCGCAATGAGTTTCCGCTCTACCGCACTATACCCGAGCGTTACCCCCGGCGTAATCACGTCGTCGATGAGCGATTGTAAGAATATCGAAGAAATAATGCTCCCTACCGAGTTGATTAAAATACAAACGAACGCAATGATAATCTGCCATTTGTAATATTGGAACATCGTTTTAATCAGTCTTTTGAGCGTTCCTTTTTTAATCGCGCCTTTCGCGACAGGCATTCCTCTGCCGCGCATCGGTTTCATTGCGCGGGGTTTTTGTTCGTATTTTGCCTGTGCCATTACGCTTCACCCCCTTGCTTTTCCGACATACTCTTGGTTTGCGCTTCATAAATCTCGCGGTAAATGTCGCTCTCTTTCAAAAGCGCTGCGTGGTTGCCGCAAGCGACGATTTTACCGCCGTCGAGAATGATAATTTTATCTGCGTGTTCAACGGAAGATACCCGTTGCGCGATAATGATTTTCGTCGTATCGGGGATTTCCTTGGCAAACGCGCGGCGAATGAGCGCGTCCGTTTTTGTGTCTACCGCGCTCGTCGAATCGTCGAGAACGAGAACTTTCGGTTTGCGGAGCAACGCACGCGCAATACAAAGCCGTTGCTTTTGTCCGCCCGAAACGTTCGTACCGCCCTGTTCGATATACGTATCGTAACCGTCGGGGAGCGCTTGTACGAATTCGTCCGCCTGTGCCAACTTACACACCCGCACGAGTTCTTCGTCGCTCGCGTTTTCGTTCCCCCAACGGAGGTTTTCCTTAATCGTGCCCGAGAAGAGGACGTTCTTTTGCAAGACGATAGCCACTTCCTTTCTTAACGTATCTAAATCGTAATCTTTCACGTTCACTCCGCCGACGTATACGTTTCCGTCCGTCGCATCGTAAAGACGGGGAATGAGCTGAATGAGCGTCGTTTTCGACGAACCCGTACCCCCCAAAACCCCGACCGTTTCGCCCGAGTTTATTACAAGGTCGATATCGGAAAGAGCGTATTTATTTGCTTTTTCCGAGTATTTGAAGTTGACGTTTTCAAAACGGACGCCGCCGTCTTTCACCGCTTTCACGCCGTTTTCGGGGCTAACGATATCCGATTTTTCGTTTAACACTTCCCCGATACGCCGCGCCGATTCAAACGACATCGTAATCATTACGAACACGACGGAAAGCATCATACACGAGGACAGGATTTGCACGCCGTAACTAATGAGCGCGGACAAATCCCCCGTTGAAAACGCTCCGTCGAGCGTGCCCGCGCCGATAATCGCTCTTGCGCCGAGGAAGGAAATGAACACCGCCGCGAAGTTCAAAAAGAACGTCATTACGGGACTGCCGAGCGCGAGGAGTTTTTCCGCTTTGGTGAAGTCGTTTTTCACTTCGCCCGCGGCATTTTCGAATTTTTTCGTTTCATAGTCCTCTCGCACGAACGATTTCACCACGCGGATACCGCCGACGTTTTCCTGTACGGAATTGTTCACGACGTCGTATTTTTTGAAAATGCGCTTGAAAAGCGGCATAACCACCTTCATCATAATCAGCATAAAAATCGCCAAAAACGGTACGATAGCAAGGAAAATCCAAGCGAGCGAGGGGTTAATGACGAAACTCATAATAATCGCGAAGATGAATTGGAGCGGTACGCGAATCGCGATACGCAGACACATTTGATAGGACTGTTGCACGTTGGTAACGTCCGTCGTCAAACGGGTTACGAGCGAGGACGTAGAGAACTTATCCACGTTCGCAAAGGAAAACTTTTGCACTCTGTAAAACAAATCGTGCCGAAGATTTGCCGCGAACCCGCAGCTTGCCTGCGCCGCAAACCGTCCTGCGAGCACACCGCTCGTGAGCGAGAGCATCGCAAGGAATATCAATATGCCACCATTGATGAAAATCGGACGCATCGTCGCCGCTTGTGCCGCTTGCACCTCGTTGACCATGCGCGCCATAAAAAAGGGAATAAGACATTCACAAAACGCTTCCAAAGTCATAAACAAGGGGGTCAAAAGCGACGGTTTTTTGTATTGTCTTACGCTTTTTAACAGCGTTTTTACCGTACTGACCATAAGTTTTTAGCTCCTATATTCGTTAGGTATAGATTTTTACATATCTATTATATTTTTTCCCATAGGGAAAGTCAACCGTTTATAACGGAGATTTTCTTCTTTTCACAAAACTTACACCCCACTTTTGGTGGGGTGCGTGTGCGTTAGAGTTTTCTTTCTGCCTTGCAAGTGAAATAGATAATTTGGTACTTTTTCGCGAGCTCTTTGATAAGCAGTTTCGCCCGTTCCGTCTTTTCATCGTCCAATTCCGTCAACGGGTCGTCGAGCACAAGCGGGGGGAGTTCCCCCTTAAATACCGCCTCGGCGAGTGCGATACGGGTACACAACCCGTATAACCCGCGTATCCCCGCGCTGTAATATTCGGCGTCTTTGTACGCGCCTTGCTCCTCAAAGAGTTTCTTCCCGTCCGCGGAAAAGATAAGCGAGGATTTCTTCCCGCTCCCCTCCAAAAACTCGGCGTATTTTTTACAATTCCTCTCCACGGGTTCTAAATAACGACTGGCGAGCGTTTCCCGCGCCCGCATTAAGATTTCCCGCGCTCCGCGAATGGCTTTCAGCCGCTTTTCAAGCCGCGCTTTTTCTTCTAAAAGCCGACTCTCTTCCC
>JAZRBK010000123.1:0-7817 GCA_045635025.1 Candidatus Scatosoma sp. | reverse complement strand
ATACGTACCATTTTTACACGTGATTTCCATTATCGGTAACCCGTTCACGTCGAAATATTCTTGAAACTTTTCCGCAAAATCTTTTAATACGAGCGCCTTGCACCCCTCGCTCATTACCGATTTATCCGCTTGGAGCACACTATTCACACGGGCAAAATCGTTTGTTTTCTTCACCGTAACCTCCTTAGCCTTGTTATTTTCGAATAGATATTCTTCCCTATTCAATCCGTTCCCCACACGGTTATAATCTTTTTTTCAAAATCCTGCGAATATTCCCCACGAGTCCCGTATATTTGCGGGTAATATCATACAGCTTACTTTTCCCCGTCAAAAGATTGTTCCCGAGTGTCTTAAACGCAGGGTGGATATGCGTAAGTTCACCGCGGTAGATAGCGTATTCTTCGGGTAAAATCCCCAAAATCGGCGTTCGGAGCAGTCGAGAAATCTCTTGCGGCGAAAGGCATTCCCCCGTCAAGAGTAAATCCCCGCGCATCTTATTCACGACGACGCTTAAAGAGGCAAGTTGATAACTTTTTAGTAAAGTAATCGCCTTGTCCGCATCCCGCAGAGCAGACACGTGCGGCGTGGTAACGACAATCGCTTCTTCCGCCGCCGCGGCGGCGCGGTGAAACCCGTCGTCTATACCCGCGGGACAGTCGATAAGCACATAATCAAATTGCGGCGCTATGCCGTCCAATACGAGCTTCAACGCCTGGGGAGAAACGTACCGTTCGGGCGCGGAATGGCTACTTGTGAGTACGTATAAATTGGGAAAATCAGGATGACGGATAAGCGCTTGTTTCGCCCTGCACCGCCCCTCGATAATATCCACCAAATCGTAGGTAACGAGGTTCTCTACTCCCGTCGTTACGTCTACGTTATTCAGTCCGAAATCGGCGTCGCAAAGGGCTACCTTTTCCCCGCGGCGAGCAAGATACGCGGCAAGACACGCCGCTACCGTCGTCTTTCCGACGCCCCCCTTTCCGCTTGTGATTACGATTTTCCTTGCCATAGCCCTCGTGCTCCCGTTTTTTTCAGCAAAGAAAATCATATCATAATTATAATGCGTTATTTTGTCGTTTTTGTGTTTTTTTTGGGAAAGAATGGAAAAAGAAAAAACGCAAACCTTTCACATAGGTTCACGTCTTTCTTTTTCAGTTTTTTACCCAATTACAGGCGTAACAAGCGGTTGATATACGCTTCGTTATAGTCTTTCGTGTCCATCAGTACGAATACGTCTACGCTCCCGAATTCGTAATCGGTGAAACATTCCTTGGAGAACTTCGCCCCAAACGACAAATACGCGCGAATGAGCGCAGGCAAAGCGCGTTTTACCTCTCTCGCGTCCGCCGCGGCGAGTTCTTCTAAAAGCTCTGCGTTGATTTGTTCTTTTTCCCTTGACTTGATTTGATACTTCTCGTCCGCCGCGTAATACTTGCCCAAATACGCAATTTCCTTTGCGTACTGCATTTTATCCACGCCAAAAAAGCTCGCGTCGCCCACGATAAAACGGTAACCCTTTTCCCGTATGTACTGCACGATAAACCGTAAAAGCAACATCAAGACGACGCTGTTTCTATACTCTTTTTTCACGACGGCGCGGGAAAGTTCCGCAATCGTTTCCCCCGTCGCTTTGAGCGTATCGAGCACGAACTCTTCCTCGCACACGAACGGCTCGCCTTGCGGGAGCTCGTCGCTCGTGATAATGCGGTAACACCCCACTACCTCGCCGTTTTCGTTATCAATACAAATTACCTGTTTTGCGTACGCGTCGCAGGGGGTAACGTCCAACCCGTCCACCCGTTCTACGTCCTTGCGGTATTCGAGTAGCATATCGTTATAACGGAGCGCGTAGGTTGCGCGCTTTTCCGCTTCCGTTTCGGCAAACTTCACCGTAAATCTTTGTTGTTCCATTTCCGTCCGCTCCTTTGCGTTTTTTTCATTATACCACTTTCTTTGTAAATACGCAAGCGTATGCGCAAAAAAAGAGCAACCGCCGCTCTTGGAAGTTGCCCCTTGTTCTATTAGCTATTATTTATTGAGATACGCTCCATTCGGGCTATCGCCCTCAGTCGGTATGACAAGGTGGGGGCTTACGCTCGTTTCAGTTTGGGCTATTGCCCAAATAGACCGTTATATTTACCTATCGGAACAATTCTGTATAAGAAAAGCCCGCCATACTTCGCGAATTGCAAAGTATGGCGGGTATATAAATGCGGTTTTATGTACTTATCTATTGCGTTTACAAAGCTCGGAGCAAACCTCGGAAAGTTTTACCCCTCTCGCTTCCAAGAGCACGGTTACGTGATAAAGCAAATCCGCCGCCTCGTTGATAACGCCGACTTTTTCCGCGTTCTTGCTCGCGATGACGAGCTCTACGGCTTCTTCGCCTACCTTTTTCCCAATTCTGTCTACGCCGCGTGCGAATAAAAAGCTGGTATACGCGCCGTCCTCGGGGTTCTTTTTCACGTCGGCTACGATGCGTTGTAATCTGCCGAGCATTTCCCCGCCGATATCCTTATATTCCCCGTAAACTTGCTTGGGAAAACGGGTAAACGAACCCTCTTTGGGCATCGCTTTTCCCTTTTGACATACCTTAATGAGCAGCGATTTTTCCTCGCTATCCACGAACGCCGCCATCAATTTTTGCGTGTTCCCTTTCGCTTCGCCGTATTTGACGACTTTCTTTTCGTCCGCGTCGTAATAGTGCGCAAAGCCCGTTTCAAACGTCTTTTGCACCGCTTCCTCGTTCATAACGGAGAGGAGCAAGACCTCGCCACTTTCATAGTCCTGCGCAACGACGGGCACGAGCCCTTTTTTGTCGTAACGTACTTTACAGTATTCCACTTTCTTTTCTTTCGTTGACATACGTCCACCTCCGTTTTGGCATCTTCCAAGTATTATTATACAATATTTTTTCTCATTCGTCAATAGCGTGCAAAAACTTTTTCGCGTTTTTGTCAGTTTTTTTATGATTTTTCCACTTTTTTCGCTCACTTTCCCGCATTTTTAAGGTTTTTTGAACGCTACGTCCCCGATTTCTTTTAATTCAAAACGACGTCTTTCAAGCTATCGTATTTCCGCATAGCCGCCGCGCGAAGCTCCTCGCCCGCGAGATTGCCCTCGAACGCGTCGTCGGAAAGCCGTTTTGCCGCAAACACGACTTGGGTGGGGTATTTGAGATTTTTAATATCCCCGAGCATTTTACCCGATTGTCTTGTTCCGAAAAAGTCGCCGCCGCCCCGCATTTCGAGGTCTTTTTCCGCAATCTTGAAGCCGTCCGTTTCGCTTTTGAACGCCGTCAAGCGTTCTTTCGCCGTTTCCGTTTCCGAGCCCATAAGCAAAAAGCAATAACTTTTTTGCTCGCCGCGCCCAACCCGACCACGAAGTTGGTGGAGCTGAGAAAGCCCAAACCGCTCGGCATTGTAGATAATCATCATCGTAGCGTTGGGCACGTCCACGCCTACTTCGATAACGGTGGTGGAAACGAGGCAATCGTACTCGCGGTTTTTGAACGCGGTCATAATCTCCCCTTTTTCCTTATCTTTCATTCGCCCGTGCAAGAGCGCGAAACGAACCTTAGGAAGCTTCTTTTTCAGTTCCTCGAAAAGCTCGGTTACGCTCATAATCGAGCCCTCTTCATCGTCGTCGATTTTCGCGCAGACGAAATACGCCTGCCGTCCTGCCTGCGTTTCTCTATCCACGTAACCAAGCATATCTTCATATCTACTTTCGGGAATAATACTCGTGGAAATCTCCTGCCGAGCCTTGGGTTTGTCCGCAATCGTCGTTACGTCCAAATCCCCGTAAAAGATAAGGGAAAGGGTTCTGGGAATGGGGGTCGCGCTCATAACGAGCATATCTACGCCCTCCCCCTTTTCCGCGAGCGCGTTCCGTTGCGCCACGCCGAAACGGTGTTGTTCGTCGCAGACGATAAACGCGAGATTTTCTATTTCTACGTCCCCTTGTAAAACGGCGTGCGTACCGCAAAGAATACGGATTTCGCCCCGTTTTGCGCGCTCTTTGACTTCCCTTTTTTCCTTAGCCGTCATTCCGCCCGCAAGATAACCCACTTCGTATTCGGGAAAATACTTTTTGAGTATTGCGTAATTTTGTTCCGCGAGCACTTCGGTCGGCGAAAGATATGCCGCCGTATACCCGCTTTTTACCGCCATAAAAATCCCGCAAAGGGCTACCGCCGTTTTTCCGCTACCTACGTCCCCTTGCAAGAGCCTGTTCATACGCGTCGGAGCGCGAAGATTGTCGAAAATGGCGTTAACCGCCTGTTTTTGCCCGTCGGTAAACTCGAAAGGAAACCGCTGGGCAAAAGCTTTTACCTCACCCGCCGAAACGGAATATTTTCTAAGCCGAGCCTCTTCCTTGCCCCCTTTGATGATTTTGAACGCGGAAATGAGCACGAAATATTCTTCAAGCGCTATCCGCTCGGAGGCGAGCGTTTTCGCCTCTTCATTCGGGGGATTGTGGATATCGTAAAAACTCTTCGCAAGCGAAGGAAGATTGTATTTTTTTATAATCGGATAGGGAATAACGCTATCGATGTCGACCTTTTGAAGCGCTTCTTTCAACGCGTCGCGCACTAACTTTTGCGAAAGCTTGCCTTTGAGCGAATACACGGGCACAATTCCTTTGAGCCGATAATTCCTATCGAGCGGTTCGAACGAGGGATTGACTATCGTAATTTGTCCGTATTTATTTTGTACGCGCCCGTAAAAGAGGTACTCGCCCGCCTTTAATTTTTGCGCGACGTACGGTTGGTTAAACCAAATCGCCGTAAAGGGAAAACCGTCCTGCGAACAAAAGGCGCGCACCATTTTCCTTGGAGAACCAAAGGCAACGGGCGCAAGCCGCGTAACCTCGGCGGCAATCAAAACGACGTCGTTATGGTATACCGATTTTAAGGAAATCCGATTCGTCATATCGAGATACGCGCGCGGGTAAAACCTTACGAGGTCCTCCGCCTCGTATATCCCAAGCTTTTGAAAATCCTTTTCTCTCTTTTCTCCAATAGAGCGCAATAACGAAAGTTTCATAGTCCTTTTTTAACCGTTTATCCCCAAAAATATCCGTCGTAGCTATCGCCTTGAATACCCGCCGTTTTTCTCTGTTTGCAAGCCGCTTTTTTGAGCAAAAAGCGGAAAAGCTCCCGCCTTCCCGCCTCGTTTTTTCATTCGTTTTTTGTATATTTATACGTTTATACGTAAAATTATTCAAGCGAAAGAATATAGTAGTAAACCGATTGACCGCCGTTATGGAAATCGACGTCGCAGTCGGGATATTGCTCTGCAATCGCCGCGCAAAGCTCCTCCGCTTCTTCCTCTTTCACGTCCTCACCGTAGTAGAGGGTTATCATTTGGTGGAAGTCCTCTTTCATCTTGGCGATAAGTTTCATAACCGTTTCTTCTAAGGTATGGGATTTGGCAAGGATTTTCTTATCGTCCAAACCGATAATGTCCCCTTCCTTAATGGAGAACCCGTTGAGCGAAGTGTTCCGCACCGCATAGGTAACCTGCCCCGCTTTCACGTTATCGAGCGCGTGAATCATATTCGTCTTGTTTTCTTCCGCACTCGCTTCGGGGTTAAACTCTAACGCCGCCGCAAAACCTTGCGGAACGTTCTTGGTCGGGATTACGTGAATCGTCTTATTTTCCACGAGTGCTTTCGCCTGTTCCGCCGCCAAAATGATATTCTTATTGTTGGGGAATACGAAAATGTGGTCGGCATTGATTTTTTGCGCCGCGCTTGCGATGTCGCTTGCGCTCGGGTTCATCGTTTGCCCGCCCTCGATAATTCTGTCTACCGCCAAGTCGCGGAAGATATCCGAAAGCCCTGCACCCGTACAAACCGCGAGCATACCCATTTCTTTCTTTTCCGCTTCGAGCTTGGCTTTGAGCTGACGGTTTTGTTCGAGCATATTCTCGATTTTCGGTCTATCGAGCTCACCGAGCTCCAACGCATACGTGAGCGCTTTGCCCGGTTGGTTGGTGTGCACGTGGACTTTCACAAGTTCCAAATCGCCGATACAGATAACGCTATCGCCGATTCCCATCAATCTTTCGCGCAATCTGTCAATCGCGGAAAGTGTGGTGCTCTTTTTCAAATTGATAATGAAGAACTCGGTGCAATACGCGTATTGGATTTCGCCCAAGTCCATATTGATAATGCTGGAATTGTCGCCAAACTCCGTTTCTTCCTCCACGGGAGACGCTTCCGTAACGCTTTCGGCAATCTCCTCGCCCGTGAGCTCGGATGCAAAGCCCTTGATAATCGTCATAAGCCCCACGCCGCCCGAATCGACAACGCCCGCTTTTTTGAGTACGGGTAACAGCTCGGGAGTAAGCGCTAACGCTTTTTCGCCTTCTGCAATAACGTCTTTGAAGAACTCTTCAAACTCTTTTTTCTTGCCTGCGATTTTTTCCGCACGCTCGCTCATCATACGGATAACCGTTAAAATCGTACCCTCTTTGGGAACGGATACCGCGCCGTAAGCAACTTTCGTGCCCTGTTCCATCGCCTTGGCAAAGGTTTTGGTATCTACTTCTTTCTCGCTCTTGCCAAGCACCGAGCAAATCCCTTTGAGTATCTGAGAAAGGATAACGCCCGAGTTCCCCCTCGCGCCCTTTAACGCGCCTTTGGAAACGCTGTTGCATACCTCTGCAAACGAGTTGGCTTGACACGCCGTTAATTCCCGAACCGCCGACTGCATCGTGAGCGACATATTCGTACCCGTATCGCCGTCGGGCACGGGGAATACGTTGAGTGCGTCCACCTTCGCGCGATTGATTTCGAGCTGTTTCGCGCCGACTAATATCATTTTCGGAAATTCGGTGCTGTTTATCGTTTTATGCATTATAAAATCCTTCTTTGTGTATTTATTGCCCTTCTACGCCTGTTAAGGCGTTTGGGCGCGCCGTAGAAACGTTTTCCCGTTTCCGCGGACTACGAAAAAAAGCGCAGAAGTTTTTATCCGTTCTGCGCTGCCTCAAATCAGAGTTTAACGCCGATAACGTTCACGTTGACCGTATCCACAATCATTCCCGTAAACGCCTCGACTTTGTATTTAATTGCCTCTTTGAGCGATTCCGCAACGGCGTTAATCGATACGCCGTATTTAATAATCACGTATACGTCGATATAAATCCTGTTCCCTGCCGTGGTTACTTTTATCCCTCTGCCGCTGTTGTCCTTTTTCGTTAAAAGAGATAAACTGTCCGTAAAGCGACGGGATACCATTTCCACGATTCCGTACGCTTCCATTGCGGTATGCGAAGCAACCTTCGCGATTGCAAGGTCGGATATAGAGATTTTGCCGTATGCGTTGTTGGTATTAACTGCCATAATCTTTCTCCAAGTACCCTTTCATTTTACACTATTTGCCCGCGTTTGGCAAGTACTTTTTCAAATTTTTCGTAATATTTTTTATTTTTTGTCTTTTTGGGCTCGTTTTTGATTGATTTTTATAAGGAAAAATGCTATATTATTTATGCTTGTTTCTTACGGAACGTTTTTTCGGCAAGAAACTTAGCTCTTTTCAAAAACAAAACACAGGAAAAATTATCCCAAAATCGGAGGTGTCAATATGTCGAGAGTATGCAATATTTGCGGTAAAGGTCAAGCGTCCGGCAACAACGTTAGCCACTCTAACCGTAAGACGAGAAGAACGTTCAAGGTAAACGTACAAAAAATTTCCTACGTGGAAAACGGTAAGGAAACCAACGGTTACGTTTCCGCACGTTGCATCAAAACGTTGAAGAAAGCTGACTAACGTATTACATCGTTCAAGAAAGCCGACTGTTTTC
>JAZRBK010000122.1:0-2729 GCA_045635025.1 Candidatus Scatosoma sp. | reverse complement strand
GACTTGCAAACGCAGGTAAAATTCGTTTTGATACCGACGCAAAGAGAACCCGATACCGTCGGGAAACGGGGCGGAATAAAGCGCGGAAAGGTCATTGAAAAAGAGTGCGCCTATTACGCCGACTTTGTTTATACCGACGATAAGGGACGACGGATTACATAATCAAACGGAAACTTATGCTGTATATTCACGGCATAAAAATTACTGAAATATAAAGGAGCGTTGAAAATATGATAAAACTTTTAATTGGTGGTTCGCCTTGTACTTTTTGGAGTATAGCGCAAAAGAATAACCGCGAAACGGAAGCCGAGGGGCTTGGTTGGGAATTATTCAAAAATTACCTTATAGCAAAAGAGAAATTTAAGCCCGATTTTTTTCTTTATGAAAATAACAAGTCGGCAGCACAAGCAATCAAAGATCAAATAAGCCGAGAGCTTGGCGTTGATTTAATGTATATCAATTCCGCGCTCGTATCGGCGCAAAACCGCCAGCGTTTCTATGCGTTTAATTGGGAAGTTGAGCAACCCGAAGACAGGGGAATATTGTTAAAAGATATTTTAGAAAGCGGAGTTGGGCAAAGACAACAAGAAAAGTCAAGAACGATTACGGCGGGTTATATTGCTTGTTCGCAACGCGATATGCGAATGGATATTGAAACGGACGGATTTATGGGGAAGCAAGGCGTAATTGAGCCGATCCGCATACCGCCTTATGGCAATAAAGATAAGGCGCGGCCCGTAAATGCTTTATACGCGAACCACGCGGGAACGGGCGAAGGAAGTTTAGAAAAGCGACTTTGTAGCAATAACCCGAACAATCAGCAAGTTGATTTAATAGCCGAGCCTGTACGCGTTGGAGCGTTGCCCCGTCCAAACGGCGAACTTTCTACAAGTCAAGCGTTTAGGATTTACGATACAAACGCAAAGAGCGTAACGATAAACGCGGGCGGTGGCGGAGCAGGTGGGAAGACGGGTTTATATGCAATCCCCGCCGACGGCAAAACATTTCCCGTTTACGAAGTTAAAAACGGATTTATAACAATCAAAGGCAAGCAATACCCGATTAAACTTGCGGACGGATTTTATATTATTCGTAAGCTTACAGTTAAAGAGTGCTGCCGTTTGCAAACAATGCCCGATAATTATTGCAGGACGGTATCAAACGCACAGGCTTATAAAGGGCTTGGTAACGGTTGGACGGCGGAAGTAATAATACATATCCTTAACGGCGCATTGAAAGACATACCAAAAGACGAGGAGATCGTCGTGCTTTCAATGTATGACGGTATAGGTACGGGGCGTTATTGCTTGGATAAAATGGGCTTTACGAATGTGAAATATTACGCTTACGAAATTGACAAATACGCAAAGCAAATTGCTATGAGTAATTACCCCGATATAATTCAAATGGGCGACGCTTTCGATTTAAGAAATCCCGATTGGACGATAGGTTATTAAAAGAGGCATAAAAATAAAAGAAATATAAAAGGGCAGTTGATATGTTAGAACTTAATAAAATCTATAATATAGATTGCCTTGACGGTATGCGGCTTATGAAAGAGCAAGGCATAAAGGTTGATTGCGTGATAACTGACCCGCCGTATTTGATTGATTACAAGACGGGGCGACGCAAAGACAAAGAGCATAAGTTTTGCAAGGTTATTGAAAACGATAATAACCCTCAACTTATAAAAGATTTAATACCGTTATTATACGACGTTATGAAAGACGACACGCCTTTGTATATGTTTTGCGGAAGCGACCACGTAGACTTCTTTTTGCAAGAAGTGAAACGATTTTTTACTGTAAAAAATGTTATCGTATGGGATAAAGGCAATCACACGGCGGGCGACTTGGAAGCGCAATACGGCAAACGCTATGAGTTTATCATTTATGCGAATAAAGGGCGCGCAGTATTCAACGCGGATACAAAACGACTTGACGATATATGGCGCGTTGCAAAAATAACAGGAAACGAACAAATACACCAAAACCAAAAGCCCGTTGATTTAATCGCTAAAATGTTAAACATACATAGCAAGGAAAACGATTTAATCCTCGACCTGTTTATGGGTAGTGGTACAACCGCCGTTGCTTGTCATAAGTTGAAAAGGCGATACATAGGATTTGAACTTGACAAGGAATATTTTGACCTTGCAAATGAACGGCTTGAACAAGCGAAAAGTCAATTAAGCATATTTGATTTAATATAAAGCAAAAGGAAACGGTGTTATATCGTTTCTTTTTTTGTGTCGTTTTGTTTGCGTTATTCGTGGTATTATAGATAAAAAGGCGTATATATGCGCCTATTTGTTAGAAAGGGGCAAATATTATGAAAATATGTTTGAACGCAGGGCATACCGTTTCGGGCGCAGGGAGCGGAGCGGTCGGATATATCAACGAAAGTACGGAAACGCGAAATGTCGTTGCGCTTGTCGCGGATTACTTGAAAGCAAAAGGGCATACGGTCGTTATTGATAACGTAGATAAGGCGAAAAGTCAAGCGGCGTATTTGTCGCAGGTGGTAAAGACGGCGAATAATATGAGAGCGGATTTATTCGTTTCAATCCATTTCAACGCGGGCGGCGGTAAAGGCGTTGAATGTTATACCTGGAAAGGGCAAAAAGTGCCGTCGGGTGTCGGTGTATGTGCGGAGCTTAACAAACTCGGTTTCCGCAATCGTCGCGTAAAAGACCGCAGCGGTTTTTATGTGCTAAAGAAAACGGCCAT
>JAZRBK010000121.1:0-2531 GCA_045635025.1 Candidatus Scatosoma sp. | reverse complement strand
GGCTTCTTAAATCCCCGGCGCTATGTACAACAATGTTATATTCTTCAATATTACGATTATCTATGTAGATTTTTGTCAACTCCTGACCAATTCTTAAGAATTTACTCATATCATTCCACCATAAAATGTACTTTATTCCCTTTTCTTAATAACGACCTACAAACATATTCACGCATGCTTTTACACTTCTGGATTATATGGAAGGGTAATTTTCATTCCGTCTTTCACTTCCGTCCAGGAAGCAACACTCGTGGGATCTTTCGGGTACGCCTCGTACAAACAAGCAACGATATTGTACGCATCCCCTACCACAAAGTCCTTCCCGCCATTCACCCATTTACGAGTTTCGACAAGGTGGGGATAATCGCTCGGGTACTTCCATACAAACTGCGGAGTAGGCCACAAATGCACTTTAGCATCCACCATCTCATACAATGCTTTTTGCGATCCTCTTTGTCCGTGGTGCGCCATCTGCACGATGTCACTTTTTAAGGCTTTGCCATAGGTATTCAACAAACGAGCGCCACTCGATCTATCGGAATCAAAACCGCCAAGGTCGTTCAAGAACAGGATACTCTGTCCATCCACCCAAGCGCGCATCACAAGGCTGTTTTCGTTGACGTCTTCGCTACCCTTTCTATCCGCGTAATCCCACGTCTGCAAAATTTCAAAGCGAATCCCATCAATCTCGATCTCCAAGCCCCACTTGATCTCCTCACTGTTGATGGTATAGCCGTTAATATCGTCGTACCAAAGTCTGCTTTCGCTCTCCACCTGAATACCATTTACCATTGCGTAATTGTTGAGGTTCAGCTTGAATTGCTCAAATTTTGGTGAAAGGCTATACTTATAGGCAGGAAGACCGCCTCGCGATGCGTAATAATCATCGAAGTCAGGGAAATCGAAATAGAACTCCTTAATTTTGTAGTTGGAGTCTCCTGAATACTCTGCAAGGCATTTCGACAGCTCGTAATAATGGTCGCTATGCGCATGAGAAAGGAACCATGCTTCCACTTCAAAATACTCCCCTTCTTCTAAACACAAAATAGAGCGAAGCGCCGAAGGCAAATAGGGATCAGCCTCCGAACCCGATCCGTCAATACCGCCGTCAATCACAATCAATTTGTTGTTCTTTGTCTTAATTACGTAGCATTGCGTCAATGCATTTTTATTGGGGGCGAGTTGGTACAGCTCCACTACGTTCGGGGGCGCAGGTCTTTGCGGTCCGTTGCTCGAATCCGAACCCGAAGTAGAAGTATTCGAACTAGACGCACCAGAGTTGAATGTACAACCTGATAAGGCAAGCGCTGCTGTTAAACATAAGGTACCTATACGTTTTTTCATGATAATCCTCCATTTTTTATTTTATCGCGAAGTTTTATTCCAAAGTCGAAGTTATCTTTATCGTTTTATATTTAAAATTTTTGTTGTTGTCAATCACTTGTTATTTCGAAAAAATAGCTATTGCCTTTTTTACGTCTTCTTTCATCGCTTGCATTGCCGCATATTCTACGTCGTGCAAATAATTCGTTGTACCGCTTTCAATCGTTTTCTTCGCCGCCATATAGCCAGCTTTTGACATGTACGAATAATAATTGATTTTGCGAATACCGTTTTCAATCGCCTTCTTAAACCCTTCTTCGCTTACACCGCTGCCGCCATGCATTACGAGAGGTAAGCCCGTTGCTTTCGCACAGTTCTTCACCACGTTGAAATCCAGTTTAGGTTGTGCGGAATAGAACCCATGTGCCGTACCGAATGCAATCGCAAGTGCATCAATCCCCGTAGCCGCACAGAATGCTTCCGCCTCATCAGGACGAGTGTAGAAATCTTCTGCTTTTGCACCCACCATCTCTTCGCCGCTGCCCGCTTCGCCCGTCACCAAACGACCGAGTTCCGCTTCCACGCTCACATTCATCGAATGCGCCGCTTCCGTAATCATCTTCGTCAAGCGCAAATTTTCTTCGTAAGGCATCGCCGACGCATCCATCATTACGGACGTAAACCCAAGGCGCAATGCCTTATAAATCATATCAAGAGAGGTACCATGGTCGAGATGAACGCATACGGGCACTTTCGCATTTTGTGCCACAGCTACCATCGCAGGGCCTACCATAGAGATATCATTGTACACGTTATGCACCTCAGCGTGAGCAATAATTACAGGCTTGTTGAGTTCTTCCGCCGCGCCGATTACCGCCTGCAAGCTATCAAATCCCGTTGCATTAAACATACCGATTGCGCTTTTATCTTCTTCCGCAATCTTCAAAATTTCTTTCAAATTGACTAACATATTTCTTTCCTTTTAAATCCTTTGCAAAGCTCTTGTATTTCTTTTTCTTCACGAAGCCCGCTAGTAGCATCAGCGCTAGACAATGCTGCAACCGCCACTGCAGAAGCAAATTCCAAAATCTCTTCGTCCGTCTTACCTTGGTAAATCCCCATGAGCGCGCCTGCGCAAAAAGCATCCCCTGCGCCTGTCGTTCCAACGATGAAATTTTCAGGCAACTGGTAGGCAGGTACGAGTTGAA
>JAZRBK010000120.1:0-2515 GCA_045635025.1 Candidatus Scatosoma sp. | reverse complement strand
ATGGCTACGATCCGACTTCTTGATTTTCTTCCAGCGGTATGTAGGTGAATAATTTAGGATATTTTTCAATATACCCGTCGATAACCATTTGTAATTCTTCGTACACTACCCCGTCACGTATTAGTACAATTTCTTCAGGCGGTAAAGTTTGCGCAAGAACGCTATCCATAGCCTGCTTGAAGAAATCCACTTTTTCATTTTTATATACGCTCATTAAAACGGAAAATTTCATTTACCTTTCCCCTTATTTCATCTTCTCTGCATCGTTGCCCTCGCGTTTGAGGACAACCGCCACCGTTTGAAAAATCAATTTCAAATCCAACCAAAGCGACGCTTTATTAACGTATTCCGCATCTAAAATCGCTTTATTCTTATAATACACGTCGTCCCTGCCGTGCACTTGCGCATACCCCGATATCCCAGGGCGCATTTTATACACACCCAAATCCCCGCGCATTTTATTGCATTTTTCTTCCGTTAAAACAAGCGGTCTATACCCTATAATCGACATCTTTCCGCACAGCACGCACCAAAGCTGAGGGATTTCGTCCAAGCTCGTCTTGCGTAAAAACCTACCTACTTTCGTTATGTATATTTCAGGATTTTCCAAAACGGAAGTCGCACAATCGTGAGGCGCGTCTATCCGCATAGAACGAAATTTATAAAAATTAAACGCCTTACCGTTCTTCCCCACCCGCTTTTGCTTAAAAATAACCGGACCTTTTGAATTGCATTTTATCGCTATTGCGATTATCAACATAATTGGCGACAGTAAAATTAACGCGAACAACGACGAAAAAATATCAAACGTACGCTTTATAAAACGATAAAACAGTTTTCGTTTCTTCCCAAGCTCAAACTTCTCGATATAGGATTCATAAAACGCGTCCGAGTATTTTCTCGTATAATCAAATTGAGTTTTCTCCCCGTAAATCTCCCCAAAACACTTTTCACAAAGCTGACCTGCGCCCTCTACGTAAAACGCACGATTTTCTATATTATCTTCAAACGCATACCCCGTCGCTTGTCCGCAAACGACGCATTGTTCTTCACCACCTTCCATATGTCCCCTCCTTTTCTTACCAAACCATACCCACAGCCTCCAAGCGTGCGATTTGTTCGCCTGTCAACTGTTTTCCTTGGCGATTACCTTTATAAATCTGCTTTTGTTCGTTGACCCATTTATTTAGCCAAACGCCCTCTACGATATAGCTCGCTGGCACGTTCAAGTTTCCGTACGTTAGATAAAACGCTCTCGCCAAATCAAACCGCACTTCCCACGAATCGGGCTTTGCCCAAACCATTCCAAGAGCATCTAATCTCGCTTTACGTGCAGGCGAAATATTCTTATTCTCCCGTTGATTGACAATCCAACCGCCGAGCTTATATCCCGTATCCGAAATATAGCCCGTTGGCACGTTCAAATCCCCGTATCGTTTGAAATACCGCTCCGCTTCCGCAAAGCCTTGTTCCCACAGCCGTTCAAACTTATCCGACCACAGCATTCCGATTTCGTTCAGGCGTTTAATTTGCTCTTCTGTAAGCTCCGCACCGTTTGCCGTGCCTTTTTTCAACCCGCGCAATTTACGAATCCAATTCCCAAGTTTTACGCCGTTTGCCGCAACGTAACCCGTCGGCACGTCTAAATGCCCGTGCTCACGGTAAAATTCCATAGCGGAATTATAATTTCTTTCCCATAAATAATCGGGAACCGTCCACAGCATACCTATTTCATCAAGCTGTTTTATGCGCTCTGCCGTGAGATATTTTTCCTGGACACCGCTTTTTCGATAAGTCCGCAAATTGCTTATCCACGTACCTAATCGCACCCCCGATTTCGTGATAAAGCGCGCGGGCACTTTCAAGTCCCCGTTTGCCTCATAATACTTTTTCGCTTCGGTAAAATATCTGTCCCACGCCAAATCGCGAATACTTTCCCAAACCATACCGATTTCGTCCAATTTGGCAATGCGCTTTTCGTCCAATGAGCCGTACTGTTCGCCGTTTCGCACCTTACGTTGCGTAAAAATCCAGTTGCCAAGTGCATACCCGTCGGGCGTTTTGTATCTTCTCGACACTTCCAAATGCCCGTGTTGTTCGTAATATCTCTTGGCTTGTAAATACATCAAATCCCAAGACGCCGTTAACGTTTCGTTCAATCTTTCAAATAATGCCCTGCAATCGCGCACCTCGTCTAAAATCTTGAACTGCTCGTTGACAATTTGTTTTTCCAACCCCCTTTCTTGATAGTAGCTTAACGCCACCGCCATTTCTTGTTCGAGCGCGCCTATGCTATATAAGTTTTCGATATTATTTACGATATCAAAAATAATCGGCTCTTTATTTTTACTTGCGGATAACGCTCTACCGATTTGCTGTTTATAAATAATGGGAGAAACAGTTGGTCTCAGAAGGATCACACCGTCCACATCGTCTACGTGGACACCTTCGTTGAGCATGTCGATACAGTAGAGCAGCTTGAGATGTTCACTTTTGTCTGCTTTAAACGCAGCAA
>JAZRBK010000119.1:0-2686 GCA_045635025.1 Candidatus Scatosoma sp. | reverse complement strand
CGATTGCCCGCCTGCCACTGTGCATAGCCCTCTATATCCCGTTGATAGCGTACGTCTACAAGATTGCCTTTTCTGCGGCAAAGTAGCCCAAAAAATCGGGCGGCGGATTTTAAGCCCGCCGCCCTTCTTCTTTCAGCCCGTTAAAGCCTTTTATACGCCGTAATTTACGCCCAAAGAACAACCGCATCTGTTGCTACGCCCGTTCAAGCCGTATTGGTTTGCGTAATAATCGTCGCCGTTTATCGAAGTTTGCGCGCTCGAAAACGTTTGCGCACAAACGTTACACGAATGACAACCGCTGTTCGTGCGATTGTAAAGACAACCGTTCGAGTAACCGTTCCAACAGCCACAGCTATTAAAAGGCGTATACACTCTCAAATTGCCACAACAATCGCGACATACGCGTTGCGAGCTCCATTGACCGCAGCAGTGATTGTAGCAGCTGTTACTTACCGTAGTTCCACACCCGCCGTTGTTCCACGTGTTGCCACCGAATAAACAACTTAAAAGCCTATTAAAACAACAATTACAGCCGTTATAAGAATTGCAACTGCCGTTGGTAGCGTTGGTGTTCGTCGTATTACAAGTATTGCACATAGTATTTCAAAACCTCTTGCGTATTTGAGGAAAAACCTCATACTATACTATATGCAAACCGCTCGCCGTTTGGTTACGGCGAGCGGTGTTTTTTTATTCGGTTTTTTCCGTTTTTACAACTTTCATTATTCCCATTCAATCGTTCCCGAGGGCTTCGGGGTAAGGTCGTAAAGTACGCGGTTTACGTTCTCTACTTCCGTCGTGATACGGCTTGTTATCTTTTTCAAAAGCTCGTACGGGATTTCTTCAATCGTCGCGCTCATAGCGTCTACCGTGTTCACCGCACGGATAATGACGGGATATGCGTAGGTACGCTTGCCGTCTTTTACGCCGACCGAACGGAAATCAGGTACTGCCGTAAAGTATTGCCATACCTTCGCGTCCAAACCCGCCTTAGCAAACTCTTCACGCAAGATTGCATCCGATTCACGAACGGCTTCCAATCTGTCGCGGGTAATCGCGCCCAGACAACGCACGCCAAGCCCCGGACCGGGGAACGGTTGACGGTAAACCATACCGTCAGGCAAACCGAGCGCGCTACCTACCATACGCACCTCGTCTTTATACAAAAGGCGAATCGGCTCTACGAGCTCGAATTGCATATCTTCGGGAAGCCCGCCGACGTTGTGGTGTGCTTTTACACCGTCGCTTTCGATAATGTCGGGATAAATCGTGCCTTGTGCAAGGAACTCGATACCTTCGAGTTTTCTCGCCTCTTCTTCGAACACGCGGATAAACTCCGCACCGATAATTTTACGTTTCTTTTCGGGTTCTGCCACGCCTTCGAGCTTACCCAAAAATCTGTCGATAGCATCTACGTAGACGAGGTTCGCGTCCATTTGGTTACGGAATACTTCTACGACTTCCTCGGGCTCGCCTTTTCTCAAAAGACCGTGGTTTACGTGCACGCAAACGAGCTGTTTGCCAATCGCCTTAATCAAGAGCGCCGCAACGACGGAAGAATCCACCCCGCCCGAGAGTGCGAGCAATACTTTTTTATTGCCTACCTGTTTTTGAATGAGTTCCACTTGCTCGGCGATAAACGCGTCGGCAAGCGCTTTGGTGTTGATACGAGCCATTGTTTCAGGACGTACGTTGTTATTCATATATTTATCTCCTTAGAAAATTAAATGACTTTTTTAATTGCGGATAAAAGTTCGTCGTAGCTTTCAAACGCGGGCAAATCGGGGTTATCCGCTTTGATTTTATCCGTGCTCTTGAACAGGAAACCTGCCTTGCTAGCACGAATCATCGCCAAATCGTTGTAGCTATCCCCTGCCGCCACCGTTTCATAGCCCATCGTTTGCAACGCTTTTACGGTGGTGTATTTGGATTTCTCCACACGCATTTTATAGCCCGTAATCTCCCCGTTTTCCGCTACTTCTAACGTATTGCAAAGCAAAGTGGGATAACCGAGCTTTTTCATAAGCGGCATTCCAAATTGCGTGAACGTATCGCTGACAATCATCACTTGCGTCAACGAGCGGAGCTCGTCCAAAAAGGCTTTTGCGCCGTCCATCGGTTCGATTTTTTCGATAATCGCGCGAATTTCGTTTAAGCCGAGCCCGTGCTCTTTCAAAACGCCCAAACGCCATTTCATTAGTTTATCATAATCGGGTTCATCGCGGGTCGTGCGCGTGAGCTCAGGGATTCCGCTTGCCTTGGCGAACGCTATCCATATTTCGGGAACGAGCACGCCCTCTAAATCTAAACATACGACTGTCATTTATCCAATTTCCTATATTTTTATTCTCAATATATTCCCCGCCAATCCGTTTAAGCGCAAAGCGCGTTAGTGTTGCGTGTAGTTGGGAGCTTCCTTGCTAATGGAAATATCGTGCGGGTGGCTTTCGATAAGACTTGCGTTGGTAATACGCACGAACTCGGAGTTCGTTCTCAAATCCTCAATCGTCGCCTTTCCACAATATCCCATACCCGAACGAAGTCCGCCTTTCATTTGATAAATAACGTCGGCTACGCTACCGCGGAAAGGTACTCTGCCTTCCACCCCTTCGGGAACGAATTTCTTCGTGCCCTCTTGGAAGTATCTATCGCTACTGCCCGCCGCCATTGCACCGAGCGAGCCCAT
>JAZRBK010000118.1:0-2278 GCA_045635025.1 Candidatus Scatosoma sp. | reverse complement strand
AGCTGTTTTGAGTAACGAAACGTTTTCGGGCTTAAAAGCGAGTATATCGCGGGGTGGAGCAGCTAGGTAGCTCGCCGGGCTCATAACCCGGAGGTCGCAAGTTCGAATCCTGCCCCCGCAACCAAAATGGCGGCGTAGCTTAGTTGGTTAGAGCGATCGGTTCATACCCGATAGGTCATAAGTTCGAATCTCATCGCCGCTACCACGAAAAAATTACGCGAGCGCGTTTTATAATAGAATAGATGGCCCCATGGTCAAGCGGTTAAGACACCACCCTTTCACGGTGGTAACATGGGTTCGAGTCCCGTTGGGGTCACCAGAAAGTTCTAAACCGAACCTTTTACAGGTTT
This sequence comes from Candidatus Scatosoma sp., assembly GCA_045635025.1. GTDB lineage: Bacteria > Bacillota > Clostridia > Christensenellales > Borkfalkiaceae > Scatosoma. The sequence goes on along the minus strand of JAZRBK010000118.1, from coordinate 1,928 downwards.
GGTTTAGAACTTTTTTTACGCCATTTTCTTCTAACGTAAGCCCTTCCCCATATTCATTCGTCCGCCCCGCTTTCCTTGGGTTTACTAAACTGTTCTCCTGCAACGCTTTCGTTACTTCCGCACCTTTATAGGTACGCAATACGATTAAAACGTTTTTTCCATCAAATATAACTTCTTTTACAAATAAATCAAACAGCCTTTTTTTACTTTCCATTGAGCCATCGGTATATTTTTCGTAACCACGTAAAAATTTCTTAACTTCGGCAATGGAAAGTTCTTTTTTCTCTTTATGTTCTTCTTGCGCGATTAGGGATAATAATTTGTCCTTTGTTTCATTTAGCTCTAACATCTTCTGTTGAGAATTCGCGTTATAAAATCCGTCGCAAATTGCGTTCATTAGATTTTCAATTTTTCGTTCCACTTCTTTGAGTTGTGTTTGATACATTGTCAAATCCAACGACTTTTCGATATTTGCATTATATTCTTCAACAACCTCTACCGCCACTTATCCAAATAATCAGGATTTTAGATTTTATAAGTTTTTTTGTTGAAATATATTGAAAATATTTATACGTTTTTGTTTTATTATTGAAAGTTTTTCTTGTTGTTTTTCTATTTCGAAAGTGTTTTCGCAGAAAAACAATTTTTTATGTGATGCATTGCTTGCAAATAATATTTTTATGTGTTATAATATAAAAAACAGGAATAATAGTTGAAGTATAATTAGCAAACAAGCTTTATCGGTAGCAGAAAACGCATTTGACGTTGAATCTGCTTGGCTTAGCGAAATAAAATCTTTTTTGAACGTTTCTCAGTTCTCCCGAGCAGTCGAACTGCTATGCCGTTCTCCTCGTATCGGAGCGGCGGGTTGCGGTCATTCTGGCATTGCTTGCCAACACTTTGCGCATTTGATGTGTGGCACCGAACGGTATTGAAAGCACGAAGATGATTCAAGATATTTTAGACAGCGAGCAAAAAACGCAAATCCCCGCGGCGAGCTTCAAGAACTCCAACCAAGTGCAAGAACTCTGCGCATACGGCATTGGCGCGGCAACCGTTGCGACCGACGTTATTGACAATCTCGTTAAAAACGCTTGCGTAACCGCTGCCGTAAACGATTTTACGCGCGACTTTGAAACACTTTGCGGAAAAGGCAAAACGATGCTTGATTGCGACGCGTGAGGTAAATACAATGGCAATTATCGCTCCCTCTTTATTAGCCGCCGACCAAATGAATATGGAACGGGATATCCGTCTTTTAGAAGCAAGCGGCGCAAGATTTTTACACGTAGACGTAATGGACGCTACGTTCGTACCTAACTTTTCCTTTGGATACTCCACCGTAGCCGCTCTTAGAAAATGCACCGACCGCATTTTGGACGTACATTTGATGGTGGGCAGACCCATCCGCTATATCGAACAGTTCTGTAAGGCGGGTTCGGATTATTTAACCGTGCACGTAGAAGCGGATACGCCTGAAAATATTCACGCCGCACTCGATAAAATCCACGAGCTCGGCGTTAAAGCGGGGATTTCCGTAAAACCCAATACCCCCGTGTCCGCAATCGAGCCTTTCCTTGAAAAATGCGAGCTCGTTTTGGTAATGACGGTAGAACCTGGGTTCGGCGGACAAAGCTTTATGGCGAATATGATGGACAAGGTGGCTACCTTAAAACAAATCTGGCAAAAGGACAACCCCGAGCGGTTGCTCTCGGTAGACGGCGGCGTGGATTTGAACACCGCCCCTATCTGTAAGGCAAGCGGCGCTAATCTCTTGGTGGCGGGTTCGGCTTGCTTCAAAGCGCCCGACAAAGCGGCGTTTATTCAAGCTATCGAAAGCTGAAAGCAATCTTTATAAACGTAAAAGCACCCGAAAGCAAGTTTGCTTTCGGGTGCGTATTTTTTCATTAAGTCGGGTCGTAGCCATG
>JAZRBK010000117.1:0-1015 GCA_045635025.1 Candidatus Scatosoma sp. | reverse complement strand
CAAGCCCATACGTTCTAAACGTCGTTTTATATCCGTCTTTCGTCTTTCTTGAAGTAAATTTAACGGATTTTTCTTTGTCGTAAACTTCCGCAATTTCAAAGTTGGAAAAGACGCGACAGCTCTCTCCACGGAATAACGTGTTATTTTCAAGTTCCGCATACGGGAAACCGTCTAACTCTTTTAATTGCTTGATAAAATCTTCTTTACCTTCGTGAATGAAGATTTCATATTCAAGCACGTACTTTTCATCGGGAGAAAGATTGTAAAGTTCGGGATGAACAACGAAATACCCTCTGTCGTTGGAATAGCAATCGAATTGTTCATACGATGTCAAGCCACCCTTTGTTACGCGAACGCCAAGGTGCGTTTTTCCACCGCCCATCTTCAAAAGACATATCCAAGCCTGTTCGCCGCCACAATGTATATGCGTATGGCAACGACTGGTAACACAGGTCAACGAATCCTTATAATCATCGTAGAAACATACGTTAAACCCGATTTGTCCTTGCAATAAAAACAATTCAACGTCTTTTCTATCGGTAATTTCATTTCTAACGACCACGTTTCCCTTCTCATTGAAAAAATAGTCGGTTTTAACACGCATATCGGCAGCTTCAAAAATCGCCGTTGCGCTACGCTCGGTTGACGAAAAATCAACCAGCTTAAAACCGAAATCTCTATATTCTTTATGCCGAAGATCGCGCGGAATCGCAAAGACGTAGCCTTGCTTTATCCACTCCATATTATCGCCGTTAATCGTCAAACCGCTTACGCCGCCTTGCGCTTCGTCGAATTGAAGAGTAAATTTCTCGTTCTTCATCACAGCCATTATATTATCTCCTATTTTTTACGTGCTTTTTCGTGATAAACAGCGTAGTTACGGAACGGCGGACGGTTACGTACCGCCGTTCCGATTTTCTTACGGTATTTTTATTAGGTTTTAGCCTTGATAACCGCCCGTTACCTCATAAGTGCAATTCGAATATTCAATATCCGTAGGATAATCCGTAAACGG
>JAZRBK010000116.1:0-1354 GCA_045635025.1 Candidatus Scatosoma sp. | reverse complement strand
GTCGCTACGACGAGGCGCGTTTTTTTATCAGTCATTTGATTAACATCCTTGTTATGTTTTACGTTTTTATTTTTTTGTAAATCTTATTAATTAAGAAATGAAAGGTCGAAGCGGGAGCAGAATACCCTGCCGTTCAGATAGGAAAGGACACCGTTTAACGAAAAGGAAAGCTCTTTTGCAACAAGTTGTTGCCTCGTAGCGTTTTGAGCACGGTTGCGTTTCGTATCGCCGTATTTCATATCCCCGACAATCGGCAACCCCACGTGCGCCAAATGCGCGCGGATTTGATGCGTTTTTCCCGTATGAAGCACAATTTGGAGCTTTGAAAACTCTGCATTTTCTTCTATGAGTTTGTATTCCGTAATAATCTTCTCCGCTCCCGCTTTCGGCGCGTCGAATATTTTCACTTCCGACCTTTGCGCGTCCTTTTGCAAGTATGCCGTCAATACGTCGGCAGACTTTTCAGGACGTGCGAAACAAAGCGCGTGATACCTTTTTTCTACCCGTTTTTCTTTGAATGCGGCGAGCAATTCCTTTTCGGCAAACTCCGTTTTAGCAAAGACGATTAGCCCGCGCGTATTCCTATCCAACCTGTGAATGAACGCGCACCTGCCCCCTTGCTTTTCGTATAATTCCTCAAAAACCGCTTCGGAGTTCACCCCGCTTTCTTTGTCGGCAATAATAACGTTTGCGTCCTCGTAAACGATAGAATACGGCAACTTTTGCATTTGCTTTTCCGTTAAATAATACCGCACGGTATCGCCCGCTTGTAAGATTAGGTTTTCGCCAATCTTTTTGCCGTTGACTTTTATCTCTCTGTTTTTGAGCAGATACGTAAAAGCGAACGAAGCTTGTGCACAATGATTGTCGGTAAACTCTTTCAAGGATTGCGTTTTGTCGCAAATCTTTTCAATCAAAATCTTTCTCCTTAGAAAACGCCGCCCGAAGTTCGGGCGGCTATTTTTTATTCTTTTACCTTAGTCTTTTTTGCTTTTTTTGACTTTCTTCTTTTTCTTTTCCTTTTTCGCCGCTTTATCCTCAACGTCTTCAAGCGTTTCGTCCGAAGGTTTGATAAGAAGAAGTACGATGATAATAATCAACATCAATCCCGCCACGGAGAAGAGCACGACGGAAGCAACGTTATTTTCCAACCAATCGTTCTCCCCCTCGATTTCATCCACCTCGTTTTGAACAACGATAACCTTATAAGCCGCTGCACGTTGCGTGGGGATTTCTGCTTCCCAACAATCGATGAAGATAATATATTCGCCCTTTTCAACCGTCTTGAACGATTGTGCATCGGGATTCCATTCGTATTTTTCATAACGGTCGTCTGCATTGTGGATATTATCCC
>JAZRBK010000115.1:0-3419 GCA_045635025.1 Candidatus Scatosoma sp. | reverse complement strand
CGTTCTGCCGTCGAACACTTGGAACTTACCGTCAACTTTGCCGTCGGGGTTCAAGAGATTGTTTTCGCGGAACATAGTTTCAAGGTCTTTTTCGGTTGCGCCGTCGAATACGGGCGTCGCAATCTTCCAACCAAGCTGTTTACATACGTAGCCAAGGTGTACTTCAAGTACCTGACCGATGTTCATACGCGAAGGAACGCCGAGGGGGTTAAGCAAGATTTGCAGGGGAGTACCGTCCGCCAAGAACGGCATATCCGCTTGCGAAAGCACGCGGGAGATAACGCCCTTGTTACCGTGGCGACCCGCCATCTTATCACCGACTTGAATCTTACGCTTTTGCGCGATATATACGCGCACAAGCTTGTTCACACCCGGTTCTAATTCGTCTTTGTTTTCTCTCGTGAATACCTTTACGTCTACGACGACACCGCCTTCCCCGTGGGGAACTTTCAAGGACGTGTCGCGCACTTCTCTCGATTTTTCGCCGAAAATCGCGCGGAGAAGTCTTTCTTCGGGCGTGAGCTCTGCTTCGCCCTTAGGGGAAACCTTACCGACGAGAATGTCGCCGCTTTGGATTTCCGCACCGATACGGATAATACCGTCTTCGTCCAAATCTTTGAGCGCGTCTTCGCCTACGTTGGGGATATCGCGCGTAATTTCTTCGGGGCCGAGCTTGGTATCTCTCGCTTCCGTTTCATATTCTTCAATGTGGATAGAGGTAAATACGTCGTCTTGAACGAGCTTCTCGGAAAGCAAGATAGCGTCCTCGTAGTTGTAACCTTCCCATTCCATATAACCGATGAGAATGTTTTTACCGAGCGCAAGTTCGCCGTTGTTCGTCGAAGGACCGTCGGCGATAATTTCGCCTTTCGCCACTCTGTCGCCCGTGCATACGATAGGCTTTTGGTTCAAGCACGTACCCGCGTTCGAGCGTTCGAACTTCTTCAAAGGATATTCGGCAATCGTGCCGTCGTCCTCGCGGATTTTAATCATATTCGACGAGCAGTTTACGACTACGCCCGCTTCTCTTGCGGTTACGATAACGCCCGAATATTGCGCTATGGAGCTTTCGATACCCGTCGCTACGATAGCCGATTCCGTCTTCAAAAGAGGAACTGCCTGACGTTGCATGTTCGAGCCCATGAGGGCACGGTTGGTATCGTCGTTTTCAAGGAAGGGAATGAGCGCCGCCGCAACGGATACGAGCTGCTTGGGCGAAACGTCCATATAATCCATCTTTTCGCGGGGCATTTCCGTAATGTCGTTTTGATGACGGCAGCCTACGCGTTCGTTGACAAATCTACCCTCTTCGTCGAGCGGTTCGTTTGCCTGTGCGACGATATATTTATCTTCTTCGTCCGCCGTGAGATAATCCACGTGCGTCGTAACGATACCCGTTTCTTTATCCACTCTTCTGTACGGGCTCATAATAAAGCCGTACTCGTTCACTTTCGCGAACGTAGCAAGCGACGTGATAAGACCGATGTTTTGACCTTCGGGTGTTTCGATAGGACACATACGGCCGTAGTGCGTGTGGTGAATGTCGCGGACTTCGAACGTCGCGCGGTCGCGATTCAAACCACCAGGGCCGAGCGCGGAAAGTTTACGCTTGTGCGTAAGTTCTGCAATCGGGTTGGTTTGGTCCATAAATTGCGAAAGCTGGGACGAGCCGAAGAACTCGCGGATAACCGCCGATACGGGACGGATATTGATGAGCGCGGACGGCGTAATTTCCATAGGGTCTTGCGTCGCCATTCTCTCTTTGATAAGTCTTTCCAATCTTGCGATACCCACGCGGAGTTGGTTTTGCAAAAGTTCGCCAACCGAACGTACGCGACGGTTGCCGAGGTGGTCGATATTGTCCGTCGTACCAATCCCGTACTTTAAGTCGAGGTTGGTGGAAATGGATGCTACGATATCGTCTACCGTTACGTGCTTATGGCAGAGCTTTTCAATCAACGGACGGAGCTCTTTCTTTTGCTCTTTCGTCGGAACGGGGTGCTCGCTATTCATAATTTCGTGGAAGAGCTTACAAGCCGCTACGAATTTCAAGCGGTTGTCCTTTCTCTTCTCGCGGTTTTTCTTTTCTTCGGGCTTTTCGTCGGGTTCTTCCGCCTTTTCGTGCGTGTAGTAAAGCGCATCGATGTCGTCCGTGTACTTAAACGCAACTTCCTCTACGCTCGCGTTAGCACATTCCTCTGCAACGAGCTTGGAGAACTTATACGTGGGATAGTAAACGGTGGGAAGCAAACCGAAATCTTTCGCTCTCGCCTGTACGGGAACGTCGGAAATCGCCGCGAAATCTACCGTGTTGTTCGCGATGAGCTTATGACGGATTTCGCCCTCTTCCGCATCGTCTACGAGCACGAAGATTTCATTAATACCGCAGTTTTGGATTTCCTTTGCTTTCGTTTCGGAAATCTTTTCGCCCTCTTCCGCGATGATTTCACCCGTTTCGGGGTTTACCACGGCTTCCGCTACCCTGCAACCGGGCAAACGGTAGGCAAGGTTGAGCTTTTTATTGTACTTGTATCTGCCCACTTTCGCAATATCGTAGCGACGGGGGTCGAAGAACAAATTGAAAAGGTGCGCTCTTACGGAATCTTCCGTAGGCGCTTCGCCCGGGCGCAAGCGGCGGTACAGCTCGTACAAGCCGTCCGATTCACTCTTCGCCGTATCCTTTGCAAGCGTGGAAGCGATAATCTTATCGCCGGGGAACAAATCCTCGATAGCGCGGTTAGAACCGTAGCCGAGCGCGCGCAAAAGCACGGTGATAGGCAACTTCTTCTTTCTGTCCACGCGAACGTACAATGCGTCCTGCGCGTCCTGTTCAAGCTCAAGCCAAGCGCCGCGGTTGGGCATAACGGTCGTTGCGAACATTTCCTTACCCGTCTTATCCTTGCTGGACGCGTTGTATACGCCAGGGGAACGAACGAGCTGGGATACGATAACACGTTCCGCACCATTGATGATGAATGCGCCGTTTTCCGTCATAAGGGGAATATCGCCCATGAACACGTCTTGTTCAAGAACGTCGTTTTTCACCTTGTTTACGAGACGAACGCGGACACGCAAAGGAAGAGCGTACGTCGCATCGCGCATACGGCATTCCTTTTCATCGTATTTAGGTTTATCGCCAAATTTGTGCTCTAAGAAATAAAGCTCAAAGTGGTCGGAGTAGTCGGTGATGGGAGAGAAGTCCTCAAACACCTCGCCAATACCCTCTTCAATGAAGGTATTGTAGCTGTCTTTCTGGATTTCAACGAGATCGGGAATGTCGATTACTTCGTTGATCGAACCGAATTTTCTTCTTTCGGTTTTGCCGTACTTTGAAATAGGTAAATCCATTTTGATTCAATAAAGCTCCTTACGTTTTTTTCAGGCGATCTACCGAGTATATCTTTTCATCGATAAAAATC
>JAZRBK010000114.1:0-2533 GCA_045635025.1 Candidatus Scatosoma sp. | reverse complement strand
ATGCACCACCAGAAATGTATTCCAATTTATAAGTATAATCTTTTACAGGTTCTTCTTCAATGTCGCCACCAGTCTCGTCACCCGTTACGATAGCAACGTTCTTCATATAAATCGTATAACCGATTTCCGTATCTGACTGACCATCGCCAATCTTATACATAGGCGAAGTTACCCAATTACCACTTGCGTCCAACTGAACAGTTAAAGTAATCGTTGTCCACTTCCCTGTTGTCGAAATTGCTTCAACAGCAACTTCGTACGACCACCAATACTTACTACCATTATTGTATTGTGCAAAACCAAGCAATGCCGTCCATTCAGGAAGCGCAGTGCCACATACATCCAGCGTAATGGTCACGGTTTGATTTGCATATTTGCTACCAAAGTTTACCGTTAAATCGGGAGAAGCATTCGTCCACGCCCATACGTCGCCTTGATTACCGTGATACGTCGTTGCATAATCATATTCTGCAGGAGGTTGTTCGGTAGAACCGCTAGGCGTGATATCCGCCAAAACTTTTGCATTCTTAATATAAATTACATACGGATGTCTATCGGTATCATGCCAGCAAATTGCCGATGTCCAAAGCTTACCTTCACCGTCCAACTTCCACGTACCAGTAATCGTCGTCCATGTTTCCGTCGTCGACAATGCGCTTCTGTCGATTACAAGTTGATACCACTTCATATCACTTTGCACAAAGCCAAGCAATGCTTCGCCTTCTGCAGGTGCGTTGCCGCATACGTCCATAGAGAATTCGATCGTCTTATTCGCATATTCCGCACCAAAATCAATCGCACTCAATTCCTTATTGTAATAAGCACCATCCGAACCAACGTACTTCAAAATGTAATCCCAGCCTTCCACTTGATCTTCAGGCGTGACATTTGCCAAAACTTGCGCGTTTCTAATATAAATAGAGTACGGGGATCTAACGGAATCATGCCAACAAATTGCAGACGTTATCAACTGCCCATTTTCATTCAACGTCCAGGTGCCGGTAATCGTGCTCCAAGTTTCCGTCGTTGAAAGTTTTTCTCTGTCGATTACAAGTTGATACCAAGTACTGTCACTATTCGTAAAGCCAAGCAATGCCTCGCCTTCCGCAGGTGCCGTACCGCATACTTCCATCGAAAATTCAATCGTCTTGTTTGCGTATTCTGCACCAAAGTCAATCGCCGTCATCAAAGGATGGTGATATTCCCCTTTGGAACCAATGAAATCCAAACGATAATCATAACCCGTAGCAGGTGCAGGAACTTCACTGATAACATCATAAGTAATATCGTCGATATACATCGTATATGGACGAGCTATTCCGTCTGGCCAATTTTCACCATACATATGATGGAAACTCAATAAGAATACTCCATCATAGCTATTATAGCAAGGAATCGTAATCTTCGTCCATTCACCAATAGGCGCGTTAATAGGCGAGAAATAACTTGCATAATAATCGTATTTCGCTGCAGGCAAACAAACAGCAGGAACATAGTCCTCATCGTAACCATCGATAGGTTCAATATAAATCCAGTAGGAAATTTGCGTTACGTTGCGATAATCTACCGCATTGATACCATCTGCCGCATATTGAATGAAGTTCAATTGGGGAACGTCATACAACTTCAAGGAATAACCACTGTCACCGTGGAATTGTTCATTGCTAATTTGTGCGCCAGCATAATACTTCGTCAAACGCAACTGTCTATTATCGAAAGAGAAAATTTCCCCTTCGTTAATATTCGTGGTACCCCATTCTTTGAAAATGTTACTCCAAGCCGATTGCCCATCTTTAATTGCCTCGATTTGGATATCGTATTCACCCGTACGAGTAACAACAGGGTCTTCGCCCGTAACAAGATTCATGGGCGACGTTACGTTTTCTCTAACCTTTTCACCGTTAATCCATAAGTTATAACTATCAAACTCCGTTTCGGATTCCCAGTTAATACAGTTAACATTTTCATTCATAAGGTTAGGTCCAACACGGAAAGACAAGACATCGCTCACTTCCGATGCTTCGGATTCAAGATACAACGTGTTTTTATCGGCATAGCCTCTTGCCTTTACGGAAAGCGTATATTCGCCTTCCATGGACGGGATAAAGTTCGTTTTGCTTGTACTAATCCACTTACCGCCATTAACACTGTAATAATACTTATCAGCATTTTCCACTTCTTCCCAAACAAATTGCAACTCATGCGTTTCTTCATTGTTGGAAATAGTAGGCTTTTCAGGCTTCGCGAGACGAACAACAACAATGTCGTAAGTTGCCGGCTCACTCTTCGACTTGCCAGATTTTGCTCGAACGTAAATCGTCGTTACGCTTTCGGAAGTAACAATATCCAACAAATCAACGGAGTTGTCTTCCGTTGCCACATAGGTCGTTCCGTCTACACTGACTTCATAGGTAAGCCCTTCAACTTGCGACCAGGTCAGCTCGGTATTCTTCAATTTTAACCCTTCGGGGGTAACGGGTTTTGCATCTTTCCATGCAACCATACCCAAAGCGAATAAAACCATCAAACAACC
>JAZRBK010000113.1:0-8011 GCA_045635025.1 Candidatus Scatosoma sp. | reverse complement strand
TCCGACTTGTATGCGTTCCAAAATCCACCGCCTCATGCCCGAGCTTTTCAAGATACGCAATCACGGCTTTTTTCAAGTTCAAACCGCCGTGGTCGCAAGCTACTACTATTTTCATAAGTTACTCCTTTCGCGCTCTTCCGCGCTATTTAATATTTTTTGCGGTTTTCCCCGCATTTCTATTATAGCACTACTCAGTTAGATTTTCAAGCGTTTGCACGATTTCTTTTTCCGTTTTATCCGTTTTTTTGCGGGTAACCCTTTTCCTCGGCGTAGCCGCCGTTTTCGGTTTTTTCGCAAACTTCGCTTTTACCTTTTCCGTGAGCAATTTTTCGCTAAGCGTAGACATTCCCCCTGCGAGCAATTCAAACACGTAACGGTAACAATCGATATCTTTTCCGTACGGGTCGATAATTTCATAGCCGACGAGCTCGGAAAACGAGTACACGTTATTTTCAATTTTCTTCACGTTGCTATCTCTAAGGACTTGCCAACGGAAATCCATTAAAAACTCTTTTTGTTTTTCCGTCATACAAACGATAGCAATCGACTCGTGAATAAGATTTTCGTCGATTTGCGTAGCGCAAAATCCGCTCGCGGTAAGCCCGTTTTCCAAAAGTACTTGCGCGGATTTCGGATTTATCCCTACGCCCGCTTCCGCACGTATCCCCGCCGAACAGATTTTCAAACCGTCAAGCGCGAGCTTGTCTACCTCCCGCGAAAACAACGCTTCCGCCATAGGCGAACGGCAGGTATTGCCCGTACAAACGAATACGATTTTATTCTTCTTTTTTCCTTTCATCGCATACCTGCCCCTTTGTTTTTCTGTCTTTTACCGTTTAATTCCTTTTCTATTTAACCGTTATTATGCGGAATATCTTCCGACGAACACGCCTTACGCAAACGGTTCAAAACCCCCACCATTACCCCGCCTTGATAACGGGGTTCAACGGCGATTAACACGTCCGCCACACGTTCCGCGCGGCGCAAAAGCCCGTAAAGATTCGCCGCCATTTCCTTATCCGTACCGCCCAAATCAAGCACGGTTACACCTAGATTATCAAAGACGGCTTGCGCGCCGCTTTCACACAAAATTGCAACGCGAAGTCCTTTTGCCTTTTCCTTAGCCGCGTGCGTTTTCGCTTCCTCCGCGCTCTTATAAAGTACCGTTTTACAACGGGGCGCGTAATGCTTATACAGTACCCCCGGGCTCTTTACCTTTTCGCCCGCACGGAGATTGGGAACGTACTCTTCGCAAGCCCCCACGACGGACGCTATCATTTCCCGCGTAATCAAGCCCGCGCGCAAAATTACGGGTACGTCGCCCGTACAGTCGCAAACGGTACTCTCAATCCCGCCAACACACGCGCCGCCGTCTAAAATAAGCGGTATTTTTCCGTTAAAATCGTCGTAAACGTGTTCTGCCGAAGTCGGGCTTACGTGCCGAGACAAGTTCGCGCTCGGCGCGACGATGGGGATTCCCACCTCCCGCAAAAACGCTTGCGCACCCTCGTGCGAGGGTACGCGAATGGGAAGCGTGTTCAGCCCGCACGAAACGAACGGACTAACCTTGCCCGTCGAGGGATATACGAGTGTCAAAGGTCCGGGCAAAAACGCTTTTCTAAGCGCCGCCGCATACGGAGGGTCGTAATCGATAATTTTAGATAAATCGTACTCCTTATGCACGTGCGCGATGAGCGGATTATCGTTCGGTCTACCCTTGATTTCAAAAATCTTTTTTACGGCGTTATCGTCGAACGCATCCCCCCCCAAACCGTACACCGTTTCGGTAGGAATGGCTACAACGCCGCCGTTAACGATAATTTCTTTCGCCTTTGATAAGCTCTTGTCTGTAATCGCCACAATTTCCGTAATCATATATTACGCATTTTTTCCCACGAGCGTTTTTAATATGACTTGCGCGTACACGCGCGCGATAAAGTCGTTGGGGTGATTGATGTCGTTCCCCGTCATATCGCGATAACGCTTTCCCGTAGCAAGAATATCTCTGTGCATTTGCGTCATATTCGCCACCGCCGTAAAGGGATATTTTTTCTCCAATTCTAAAAGGATTTTTTCAAAATTATCTACGCCGATTTTTTCGCTCATCCAATTCGTTTCCACGTTGGGAAGCATCGTCGAAACGAGTACGATTTCACTTTCGGGATTTTTCGCGCGATAGCGCAAAATCATCTCTTCCGTATTCTTCAAAAACCGTTCTATATTATCGGCGTGAATATCGTTCATACCAAACCCTAATACAAGCAAATCACTCTCGACGTTTACCACTCTTTCGTCAAACGCCTCTAAACCCGACCCAGAGCACCAACCGCTAACCGCCGTATTGATATACTCAATTTTAGCGCCGTACGTTTTTTCAAGGCATTTGGTAATCATCATCGGAAAACAGTCGGCGTGAGGAGCTACGTTTCCGCCGGTAGGCATACCGCTAGAATTACAACCCGTCGTAATGCTATCCCCATAGAAGAGTACCGTACACTTTTCGCCCGCACTCAATTTCTTCAAAAACCGAGGAAAACGAGCCGTCTTATCGGCGGGAACTTCCCCTTTCCAAGCGTCGTTGTGCGTATAGCTAACCGCCACTTGACGGGAGGTAAACATATCCGCTTCTCCGAACGAAAGATAGATTCTGTCCGCGATATAATCGGGGCAGTTTTCTTTGATTGCGTGAATATCGTATTGCCCCATTTCCGACAAATAGTATTCTTCGATAGGGAAATAAGGCAGCGAACCGCCTTTAAGCCGTTTCACCTTTCTGCCCTCAACGACGTAATCCACGCCCTCCACGTAGGTTTTTTCGAGTCCGTAATTGAAAAGTTCTATCTTTCCGCTCGGCTCGTAAAGAAGGGTTATTTCGCTTTCCTCCCCCACGAACATAGCCGTTTCATAATGCATTTTATTCCCCGACCAAATCGGGAGCAGATATTTATCCAAATTGTAACCGTTCATAATCGTTTCCTCTTTTTATTTTTTTCTTTAATTTTTACTTTACTTTCGCGTAGCTCGCTTTTGCGCGAACGCTTATTCTTCGCCAAAACTTATTCTTTGCTAATGCATATTTTGCGCTAACGCTTATTCAAACGGCAATTCGTCGTCTTTGAGCGTTTTCAAATCCCCTTTACGCGTAGCGGGAGGCGGAGGGGGAGGTGGAGCGTAATCGTCATCGGGAGCAACGTATTCCTCGTCGTCCCCCTCGTCGACGTAATGTGCACGCTCGGAAAAATCAGGCGGTTCTTCGTCGCGGTTTTGCTCGTCCACTTCCTCGAACTTCGTATATTCGCCCACGAACTTTAAGGGAACTCGTCCTTGTTCACCCGCACGGTTTTTCGCAATAACGAGCTCTGCCGCGCCCTGTACGATTTTTCCGCTCGCGAGTTCTTCCTGCGTAGCCGTTTGGTCGGGACGGTTGATAAACATAACGATATCCGCGTCCTGCTCGATAGCACCCGATTCACGAAGGTCGGAAAGTTGGGGTTCTTTCGATTGAATACGGCGAAGCTGCGAAAGTGCGATAACGGGCACGCCGAGTTCTTTCGCCATAATCTTCAAATCACGGGTAATCGAAGCGATTTCCTGTTGACGATTTTCCGCTCCTGCAAGCTTGGAATCACCGCTCGACATAAGCTGAATATAGTCAATCATAATCATATCCACGCCGCCCGAAGTCGTCTTTAAGCGGCGGCATTTAGATAAAATCTGCGCGGGCGTAATCCGCGAAGAATCGTCGATATAGATATTGCTCTTTTTCAGTTGGTCGCCCGCGAGCATTAGTTTTTTCCATTCTTTCGCGCTCAGCGTACCGTCGAGCGCTTTTTTCATACTCACTTTCGCGTATGCACAAATGAGTCTTTGTACGATTTCGCTTCTCGGCATTTCGAGCGAGAATACGGCGCACGTTTTTCCCGCACGCAAAGAAGCGTTTTCCACAAGGTTCATCGCAAGTGACGTTTTACCCATACCGGGACGAGCCGCAAGGACGATGAGCGCACCCGCCTGTAAGCCGTGCGTTTTTTGGTCTAACCTGCGATACCCCGTCGGTACGCCTCTGAACGAATCGGGGTTAGACTGCAACTGCTCGAACTTATGCAAAACCTCGCCGATAATATCCCCCTCGCTCATCGGGAGCAGAGCCGATTGCTCCACCTCGCGGGAGATGTCGTAAATCGCCTTTTCCGCAAATGCGAGCGCTTCTTGCCCGTCGGTGGAATCCATAGACGTTTCGATAATTTTGCGGGAAGCACGGATAAGCTTTCTGTTCATACTGTCCCGCTCGACGATGTCATAGTAGGACTTGTAATTCGCCGCGGAGGGCGTGATTTGCGCGAGCTCGGTCAAGTAGACGATACCGCCCGCTTTTTCCAGCTCCCCTTTGCCGTCCAACTCGTCGGAAACGGTAACGATATCCACGGGTTTACGAGCCGCAAACACGTTCCTTATCGCACGGAAAATATATTTATGCGGTTCAATATAGAAATCGTCTTCCGTGAGCTTTTCCACGAGCTCGGACACGATATCGTTGTCGAGCAGAAAGCACCCCAAAAGCGCCATTTCCGCGTCGCGGTTATAGGGCATTGTATTGATTGCAGTTGCCATTGTTTATCTTTCCTTTTCTTTTGTTATAATAAGCTTTTAAATTCGCTAAGCGTATTTTCAAACTCTTCCATAGCCGCTTTGAAAGGCGCTTCCGTCGTTAAATCGACGCCCGCTTTTTTCAAAATCGTTACGGGGTCGGTACAAGAACCGGAGGAGAGGAACTCAAAATAATCCTTTACCGCCGTTTCGCCTTCCGTTAAAATGCGTTTGACGATAGACACCGCAGAGATAATACCCGTCGCGTATTTATACACGTAGAACGAACGGTAGAAATGCGGGATACGCGCCCATTCGTAAGCGATTTGCTCGTCGTGCACGATACCCTCGCCGTAGTATTGCTTGTTCAAATCGTAATACGCCTTGCAAAGATTTTCTTTCGTAAGCGCCTCACCCGCTTCCGCTTTTGCGTGTGCGATTTGTTCAAACTCAGCAAACTGCGTCTGTCTAAACAGCGTAGCGCGGAGCATATCCATATAATAATTGAGCAAATACTTTTTAAGATTCTTGTCTTGCGTACCGTTATATAAATGCTTCAAAAGGAGCACTTCATTGACGGTGGAAGCGATTTCCGCCAAGAAAATCGTATAATCGGATTTCGCGTACGGTTGCGCGTTTTTCGATTTATAGCTATGGAGCGAATGCCCCATTTCGTGCGCTGTCGTGAACACGTCGTTGGTCGTGGGTTGATAGTTCAAAAGCACGTACGGGTGCGGCGCATCGTACACGCAAGTACTGTATGCACCGCTGCGTTTCCCCTCGCTTTCGCAAACGTCAATCCAGCCCTCGTTTTTACCCTTTTCAAGAAGCGCTTGATAGTCTTTCCCAAGCGGAGCAAGCCCCTCTACGACAAGCGCGTACGCTTCGTCGAATGGAAGTTGAATATCGGCGTTTTCCACGAGCGGAACGTACACGTCGTACATATGTTGTTCATCAAAGCCCAACACCTCTTTACGCAGGCGAATATATTCGTGCATAGCGGGCAACGCATCGTGCGTTGCTTTTATGAGGTTTTCGTACACCTTTTGGTCAACGTCCTCGCCGTCGAGCGCCATTTGCAAGCAGCTATCGTACTTTCTTACCGTTTTATAGAAAACGTCTTTTTTCACGTTTGCGTAATACGTTTGCGCTATCGCGTCGATGAGGTTGATATACGCGCCGTAGTATTTTTCAAACCATTCCTTTCTCTCTGCCTTATCCCCGCTGCGGAGCACCACCCCGTACATACCGTGGCTCATTTGCGTTTCTTGCCCGCGATAGTTTGCTTTGGGCAAATTGAGGTTCGCGTTATTGAGCATAGAGAATACCCCGTGAAACTCGCCCATAACGTCGCCGCCGAGCGTGAGCAATCTTTCCTCTTCCGCGCTTAACACGTGTGCCTTTGCGCGCGCAATTTTTTCAAGTTTATAATCGTATTCTTTGAAATCGGGGTCGTTTATAAACGCTTGCAACGTTTCTTGCGGGAGCGCGGTAAGCTGCGGTTCTACGAACGCGACTTCCGCGAAGATTTTCGAAAACAGAGCGCCGATAACGGAAACCGCCGAAGTATTCTTCGCGATACGCACGTCCTCGTCGTGTCGCATACTCGCATACACGTATAACATTTCCATTCGGCGAGAAATCTCGTCGATTTTTTTAAGACAAGCCAAAAGCGTTGCCTTATCGCCAAGTTTACCGCTATATACGGAAAAATCGAAATTACCGTATTCCGTTTCCACTGCCTTGAACTCCTTTTCCCAAGCCTCGTCGCTTTCGAAAAGGTCGCTCACTTTCCATTTCAAGTTCTCTGCTACGTCTTTTCTTTCCATTTTTATATCCTCTTTTTTTATTTTTTCTTTTTTATTCTTCTATTTTGCCATATCCCGATATCCCGCTATGTTTCGCCATATCCCGTTCGCTCGGCATAGCTTTTTAGCGTGTTAGTTCTTAAAGCTATGAATAGGAGCGGGAATACTGCCGCCGCGGTTAATCAGTTTTGACGAATCGCAGCTATGCACGGGCATAATCGGCGCTCTGCCCAAAAGTCCGCCGAAGCTAACCTCGTCGCCCACCTTTTTGCCGATAGCGGGGATAATACGTACCGCCGTCGTTTTGTTGTTAATCATACCGATAGCCGCCTCGTCGGCTATCATCGCCGCAATCGTCGTTGCGGGCGTGTCGCCGGGGATAGCAATCATATCCAAACCCACCGAGCATACGCAAGTCATCGCTTCGAGTTTATCGAGCGTTATTTTGCCCGCCTCTGCCGCTTTAATCATACCGATATCTTCCGAAACGGGGATAAACGCACCCGAAAGCCCGCCCACGCGCGAGGACGCCATAACGCCGCCCTTCTTCACCGCGTCGTTGAGTAGCGCGAGCGCCGCCGTCGTACCGTGTCCGCCTACCGTTTCGATACCCATTTCTTCCAAAATCTGCGCAACCGAATCCCCCATAGCAGGCGTAGGCGCGAGCGATAAGTCCACGATACCGAACTGTGCGCTCAGCCGTTTTGCCGCTTCTTTGGCTACGAGCTGTCCCGCGCGGGTAATCTTGAACGCCGTACGCTTGATTTGCTCTGCCACTTCGGTAAGGTCGGCGAGCGGGATTTGCTCTAACGCGTGTTTGACAACGCCCGGACCAGAAACGCCGACGTTGACGACGGTATCCGCTTCGCCTACACCGTGGAACGCGCCCGCCATAAACGGGTTATCCTCCACCGCGTTACAAAACGCCACGAGCTTCGCCGCGCCGATGCCGTCCTTATCTTTGGTAAGCATAGCCGCTTCCTTGAACGTTTCGCCGAGCATTTTTACCGCTTCCATATTGATACCCGTCTTGCTCGAACCGACGTTAACGGAGGCGCAAAGCCTGTCCGTCGTCGCGAGCACTTCGGGGATAGTACGAATGAATACCCGTTCGTAATCGGCTGTCGCCTTTTGCACGAGCGCGGAATACCCGCCGAGGAAATCTATTCCGAGCGTTTTCGCCGCGTCATCGAGCGCCTTGCCGATAAGCGGCGCTTTTTCAGGGAACGCCGCACTAATCAAGCTTATAGGCGTAACGGATACCCGTTTGTTGACGATGGGAATCCCATACTCACCCGACAAATCGGAGGCAGTTTTTACGATATTTTCCGCTTTTTTACAAACGAGGTCGTACACCTTTCTCGCCGTTTCCTCCGCGCTATCGCGCACGCAAGTCAACAGGGAAATCCCCATCGTAATCGTGCGGATATCAAGGTGTTCTTTTTCCACCATAGCAATCGTTTCCAGAACGTCTTTGTTGGTAAACATATCTAACTTTCACCCCCGCTTATACATTGTGCATAGCGTTGAAGATGTCTTCGTGTTGCAAATAAATGGACATACCGATTTGCCTGCCGAGCTCGGCACACTCCTCCGCTAACGCGGAAAGCCCCTCG
>JAZRBK010000112.1:0-6109 GCA_045635025.1 Candidatus Scatosoma sp. | reverse complement strand
CCCTACGTGGTCGAAATGACAATGGGTAAGCAGGACGTATTCCGCTTTCAACCCCAATTCGTTAAGCTTTGTCAATACCCGCGGCTGTGCGGGGTCGATGACGACAGCGGTTTTGTTATCGCTCGTTATAATATAACTGTTCGCGCCGAACCCGCGCGGATAAACGGTGTAAATCATCATAACTTTTCTGCCACGCTCCATTTTTTATGACACTCTTCTTTCATAGCGTTCCCGCCGCGCTCGCTGTTAGCTGAGCGAAGTGATACGGTGTACCTCGTAAATGCGTTTGTCCGCTTGCATTTTCTTGATGAGCATATCCACCTCGGCAATGTCCGTCAAAGAAATGGAAGCTTCCAAAACGGCGTCGCCGCTCTTGTCGATACGTCCGTTGACTGCGGTTATCGAAAGTTTCAAATCGGACACTACGAACGACAGCACGGAAAGCGCCGCGCCTTGGTCGGTAGCCCGAATCGCGATATTAGCGTTATATCTTTGCTTCACGCCCGCTTCAATTTGCCACTCAGCAGGAAGAAGTCTGTCTTTCTCTACGCCTTTTACGTTGGGGCAATCCTCGCGGTGAATAACGACGCCGCGCCCACGCGAAGTATACCCAATGATTTTATCCCCCGGTACGGGCGAACAACAGCCCGCGAAGCGGACGAGCATTCCCGCTTGCCCATTGACAAGCACCCCACCGAGATTTCTTCCGCCGCCGCCCGTATGCACGTCGAGTGCGAGCGGAGTTTCTTTCCTGTAATGGTCGATGAGCTTGAATAAAATCTGATTGACGGAAATCGAACCGTAACCCACCGCCGCGTACATTTCTTCCATTTCTCCGAATGAGAACCGTTCGCTAATGCGTTTGAAAGAATCTGCCGTAAGCAAATTAGAAAGGGAGAAACCGCGTTTTTTCGCTTCTTCTTCCAATTTGAGCTGGCCGATACGGATATTTTCTTCTTTGAGTTCGTTTTTGTAGAACTGCTTAATCTTTGCTTTCGCGCTCGACGATTTGATAAACTTTAACCAATCGCGCGAAGGACCTTTGGAGTTGGGCGAAGTGATAATTTCCACCACGTCCCCCACTTCGAGCGTCGTAGATAACGGTACGATTTTAGAATTGACGCGGGCGCCCGTACAGCGGTTGCCCACTTCCGAGTGAATGGCGTAGGCAAAATCGACGGGAGTAGCTTCGGGGGGCAGGGAAATAACCTTTCCGCGCGGGGTAAAGACTAAAAGTTCGTGGCTGTAAAGCTCGGTTTTAAGCGCGTCGATAAACTCACGGGAGTCTTTCAAATCCCCTTGCCATTCCATTACCTCTCTAAGCCAAGTAAGGCGGTTTTCGAAATCGCCGTTTTCGCCCGTTTTGCCCTCTTTATATTTCCAATGCGCCGCGATACCGAACTCCGCGATTTTGTGCATTTCTTCGGTGCGGATTTGGATTTCGAACGGTTGCCCGTATTTCGTCATAACCGTCGTATGGAGCGATTGGTATTTATTCGGTTTAGGCGTAGCGATATAATCTTTAATGCGCCCGGGGATAGGCTTCCACTTTTCGTGAATCTCACCGAGCACGGTATAACACGCCCGCACGTCCTTTACGACGACGCGCACGGCGGACAAATCGTAGATTTGGTCGAGCGTTTTGCCCTTGTTTTTCATTTTTTTATAGATAGAATAGAAATGTTTCGGCCGACCGAACACTTCTCCGTCCACGCCGTCGCCCTGCATTAAATCTTTAATTTCTTGAACGATTTGTGCGACGAAATCTTTCCGTTCGGAAAGTTTTTCGCTAATATTATAAACGAGGTATTCGTATGCTTCGGGGTCGAGATATTTCAAGCACAAATCTTCGAGTTCGCACTTAATTTGCGAGATACCGAGCCGTCCTGCGAGGGGCGCGTAAATATCGAGCGTTTCGCTCGCCATACGTTGTTGTCTTTCGTGGGAAAGGAAGTTCAGCGAGCGCATATTATGCAATCTGTCCGCGAGCTTGATGATAATCACGCGCACGTCTTTTGCCATCGCGACGAAAATCTTACGGAAGTTTTCCGCTTCGGCGTCCTCTTGCGATTTGAACACGATTTTTTCAAGCTTGGTAACGCCGCTCACGAGCGCGAGCACTTCTTCCCCGAACTCCCGTTTAATATCCTCTTCGGTGGAGGCGGTATCTTCGATAACGTCGTGCAAAAGAGCGGCGGCAATGGTCGCCGCGTCGAGTCCCAAATCCATCAAAATATCGGCTACGGCGCAGGGGTGAATAAAATACGGTTCGCCCGAGGCGCGTTTTTGGTTTGCGTGTGCGTTTTCCGCATACGCATACGCCTTGACGAGCACGTCCTTTTCCGTATTCGGATAATTTTGTTTTATCTTTTCCAAAACTTGCATACCGTTTTCTTTCCTCTTCTGAACCTTGTTTCCATTAACCTTTTTTCTTTATCGCGAACCGCTTTTCCTCGCGCTTTTTACCAGCCGTTTTTGCGCTAACGCGTACCTTTGCTTCTTTCGAACGGCTTTTTTCTCGTTTGCCGTTTCATTTCCTTTCAGTAGCCGTTCATTTGCCGCTTAACGCTTGTCGGGTTACCTGCGTTTGAGCAGTAATATCTTGCGATACACCGTCGAATCGGTGAGCTCCGCTTTCACCCCGCGATAAACGGTAAGCTGTCCGTCCTCGAACGCCACGAGCCCGAGCTCTTCGAATACGCTAAGTGCGAAGATAAACTCCCGCCTATCAAATCCGAGCCCGTCGCAGGCAATCGCGAGTTCTTCCGCCGTCTGTCCGCAAAGCATACCCACTTCACGGCGGAGCGCGGAAAAGATTTTAAGCAAATCTTCTCTGCCCGTCGAAAGTTTTTCAAACATTTGATACCCGCAAATATCACGGTTGACGTATACCGTCCGTCCCTCTAATGCACGCACGTTGAAATCGGACGGCGTGTCTAAGAAAACGAATTCCTTAAACCCCGATAAATCGGCATCATAGGCAGGGGATACGATAAGCGTATTCGCTACGTTTTTCGACGAGGGATAGAACAAATCGCAACCGAGTTCCTCTAACCCCTCGAACGCACGGAGCGTTCGTCTGTCCGAAGCGATTAAACAAAGTCCGTAAGCGCAGGCTTTGCGCTTTTCTTCGATAAACGCTTTCGTTTCCTCGTGGGAAAGTTCTATCTTTTTTACGTTGACGGGAACTTGCGATGCGCGGGCTACCGCGTTAGCGAAAATGCTTTCCGCCGCGTTTCTGCCCGTACTGCCGTCGTAAAGCACGTCTTTTACGTTCCCTTTGATATATTCCCGCCCCTTATAATGGGATACGTTGATTTCGAAAACAATTTTCTTCTCCACGTCGCTTTCGATAATCTTCAAATGCTTTAAGCCCGAAAAATACGTGAGCTCGATATACGCGCTCCGCACGGTAAGGTGCGGGGAGGCGTATTTGAGAGGACGAGCCGCACATTCATTCGCTTTGATATAGAATAGCGGTCGTCTGTGCCCTACACCGCAAGGCTCGATTGCCATAAGCTCGCGGGCAAACTTCTCCGAGAACGGAGCGGTAATTTCCTCGCTGTAATATACCGTCTGCGCGAACGCTTCCCGTGTGTACGTATTCCCGATTTCCTCGTTTAACGCGCGTTCTAAATTGTCGAAATTATCCACGCGCACGTTGATACCCGCCGCTTGCGCGTGTCCGCCAAACTCCTCTATATACTCCGAACAATTCTTCAAAGCGTTGAAAATATTGATACTTTCAATGCTCCGTGCGCTGCCTTTGAGCATATCGCCGTTATGGACGAACAAAAGGGTCGGACGGTTGTATTCTTCCGCGAGCCGTGCCGCTACAATCCCGATAAAGCCCGCGTTCCAGCTCTCGTCCGAGAGCATAATCACGTTGTCGTACGCGCCTTTTTCCCTAAGCTTTTGCTTGGCGGAAAGGTAGAGTTCGTCGCAACATTTTTGTCTTTCTATATTATATGCACAAAGCCGTGCGGACAAATCGTAAATCTCCCGTTCGTTTTCGGAAGTGAACAATCGAAACGCCGCGTACGCGTCCCCCATTCTTCCCGCTGCATTTACGCGCGGAGCAAGGGTAAACGCGAGCGTTTGCGCCGTAACCGAGTCGTACGTCTTGCCCAAAATCCCCGCGAAACAGGGACGGAGTTTATTGTTAAAAAGCTTTAACCCCTCCGTTACGATATCGCGGTTTTCTCCCAAAAGCGGAACGCTGTCCGCTACCGTGGCAAGCGTCGCAAAATCTAAATATTTATACGCCGCCGTGCCAAGCAACGCGCAAGCGACTTTGAACGCCACCCCCGCGCCGCAAAGGTTATCGTAAGGATAATCGTCTTTGAGCTTGGGATTGACGATAACGCAATCGGGCAACACTTCGGGAAGCTCGTGGTGGTCGGTTACGATTACGTCCGAGCCGAGCTCGTAAATATACTGTGCCTCTTTCGCGCAAGAAATGCCGCAGTCCACCGTCAGGAACAGTTCGGGATTGCAGTCGTCGAAAATGCGGTCTACCGCCTCTATCGAAAGCCCGTAACCGTCCGCGCGTTCAGGAATATACACGTGCGCCTCGATACCGAATTCGCGGAGCGCGTGATACATAATCGCCGAAGCGCATACGCCGTCCGCATCGTAATCCCCAAAGACGGCGACCGTCTTACCCGTGTCGCGCGCTTCCGTGAGCATACGCACCGTTTCGGACATACCTTGCATCAAAAACGGGTCGAGAAAGTTCTTTTGCGAGGGGTGCATAAACTTATAAAGTTTATCCGCCGTATCCACGCCGCGCGCGTATAAAATACGCGTGATTTGTTCCGTCAAACCCGTTTCAAACGCTAACGCGGAGATTTTATTCAGTTTTTCCGCCGAAAACGAGTATTCGGGAACAAGTTTTTTCATTTATATTCCTTATTAGGCGCTTCCCTCGCGCGCGAACGCGCGCATTTCACGCCCTTTTATTTGCCATTTTATTCTTTGCTGTTTTTGTCGTTTTTGTCGTTTTTGTCGTTTTTACGTTCTTATCGGCTTTTACGCTTCGTCCGTTTCGCCGCCCTTAACGAAACGTTTTGTTAAAAAATGGAAAGGGGTTTGAAAGCAAGCGGGCGGAGATTTACCACCCCCGCCCTCGCTTTATTGTCTTAGATTATTCTTCGTCGGTCTTTTCTTCTTTTTCTGCTTTTTCTACTTTCTTTTCTTGCTTTTCCGCACCGACGTAACCGCTCTTGGAACGGCTCGCCTTTTTATCCGCGGCGTTTTTCATAGGCAAGTACCAAGCGGGTGCTACGAGTACGCCTACGAAGAAACTAACGGCAAACGCAATGAGCGCGCAGACGGCAAACCATCTAACCGCTGCCGTAGCAATCGCTCCGACCAAAATCAACGATACACCGCCGAGCACCGCTATCCAAGAAGCTTCTTTTACGGCTACGTTTTCCGCGATGAGCTCTTCGTTGGATTGCTCGGTCTTGTCTTTGAGCGCTCCGCGTAATTTGTTCATCGTCAGGAGCACGAACGTCGCTGCTACGGGCGCGGCAAGGGCTACCACGTATACGAAAGAATTGGTCAAGGGGATACGCACGAGCAACAACGTCGCCGCCGCAAGCACCGAGCTTACGAGTGCGCTAACCGCCGTCAAAATACCCATATGCAACTGATAACGGAGCGCTACGTAAATGAACGCAAGCACCGCAAACACGCCGACGGCAATCGCCGCGCGCCACGCATACGCCGTAGCAAGTCCCGACTGCGATTTTTCGCTGCCGACGGAAACGGTAATAAACGAACCGTTCCAATCCCCTGCCGTCAACGTATCAAACGTTTGGGTAAGCGTTTTTTTCGCTTCCGTAAGTTCTACGTCGCTTGCAAACTCGTACACGATTTCGCAATCGTCGCCCGTCATTTCGCCGTATTTAATCAAATTATAATCTACGCCTTGTTTTTCAAACTCTTTATCGCAGATTTCTACGATTTCTTCCCGTTTCCCCTCGTAGGTGTAGGTGTTGACCGTAACCGTCAAGGTATTGCAATCGTCGAGCGCCGCCGCTTTATTCACGCCGAGCACCGCCGTAAGCACGATAGCCAACACGATTACCGCGCCGATTACGAT